>JAICFA010000008.1 GCA_025923935.1 Candidatus Krumholzibacteriia bacterium | reverse complement strand
CACCGAGCCGAACGGCCCCGTCGAGTTTTCCACCGCGCGCAGCGAGGCGGTGCGGTCGAAGGGCCAGTCGCCGGCGTGCAGCGTGCCCAGTGCGGCGCCGACAAAGATGGCCACTGCCGACAACGTCACGGTGAGAAATATTCTCGTCCGATCGGTGGCACCCGCTCCTCGCGCCAGCCGTTCCACAACCGACGTCATGCGGCCACCACTCCCACCGGCTCGGCCAGCGACAACGTGCGGCCGTCCCACGAGAATCCGTCCAGAAACTTCGTGCTCAGCTCGCCGCGCTGGAAACGTGGCGCGGATAGAATCGCGCGTTGGAATTCGATGGTGTTCTTCACTCCGTCGACCACGCATTCCTCCAGCGAACGAATCATGCGCCCTACTGCTTCGTCGCGATCGAGCCCGAGCACGATGATTTTCGCGATCATGGAGTCGTAGTACGGGGTGATGGTATAGCCCTGGTAGATATGCGAATCGACGCGCACGCCCATTCCGCCCGGCAAGTGCACGAACCCGATCGTCCCCGGACACGGCATAAAATCGCGCGTCGGATCCTCGGCATTGATGCGGCACTCGATGGCGTGGCCGGTGAAGCGCACCTCCTTCTGCGTGAAGGAGAGCGGCTGGCCCGCGGCGATGGCGATCATCTCCTTGATCAAGTCGCGCCCCGTCACCATCTCGGACACCGGGTGTTCCACTTGGATGCGCGTGTTCATTTCCATGAAGTAGAACTCGTCGCCTTGCACCAAGAACTCCATGGTGCCGGCGGAGGTATAGTTCATGGCACGCGCCCCCTGCACCGCGGCGGCGTGCAAGCGCTCGCGCACCGACGGTTTCAACGCCACGCAGGGGGATTCTTCGATGAGCTTTTGGTGGCGGCGCTGGATCGAGCACTCGCGCTCGCCCATGTGGACGATGCTGCCGTGCGAGTCGCCCAAGAGCTGCACTTCGACGTGGCGCGGCGTCGGCAAGTATTTCTCTAGATAAACCGACGCATCGCCGAAGGCACTCTCGGCTTCCGCGCGCGCGATCAGAATGGCGTTAGCGAGGTCCTGCGGGTCGCGCGCGACGCGCATCCCGCGCCCACCCCCGCCGGAGGCGGCTTTGATGATCACGGGATAGCCGATCTCGTCGGCGATGCGGAGCGCTTCCTTTTCGTCGGTGACGGCACCGTCGGAACCGGGAATGACCGGAAGGCCGGCCGATCGCATGGTGTCCTTGGCCACCGACTTGTTGCCCATCTTCTCCACCGCACTGGGCGACGGGCCGATCCAGCCGATGCCGCACGACACCACCGCTTCCGCGAACTCGGCGTTCTCCGACAGGAAGCCGTAGCCGGGATGAATGGCTTCCGCGCTGGTAATCTCGGCGGCGGAAATGATGCGATTGAAGTTGAGGTAGCTCTCGCCGGGGAGGTTGGGTCCGATGCACACGGCCTCATCGGCGAAGCGGACATGCAGGGAGTCAATGTCGGCTTCGCTGTGGACGGCAACGGTCGCGATACCCATTTCCTTGCACGCGCGCATCACGCGCAAGGCGATCTCGCCCCGGTTGGCGACGAGGATCTTTTTGAACATGGGGCCTAACCTACCACAGGCCCCAAGGTCTTGTTAAATACTACTTTCGGTTCGTCCCGGCGGGCTCTTCCACGGCCGACTCGAAACTCTTCCAGCTCTGGTCGCTAGTCGCTTGGATGCCCTTCAAGCGCAGGGTCAGCTCGTGCGGCTTGGAGCTGGCGCGCAGCGCATCGTCGAGCGTAATGATGCCGTCCTGGTAGAGCTTCATGAGCGCCTGGTCGAAGGTCTGCATCTGGTGCGTGGTAACGCCCTCGCGCATGACCTGGTGCAGGAGCGGGGTCTTGTCCGGGTTCACGATGCACTCGCGCACCGTGCCCGTGGTGACCAGGACCTCCACCGCCGGCACGCGACCCGCGCCGTCGGCGCGGCGCACCAGGCGCTGCGAGATGACGGCCTGCAGTGTCGACGCCAACAGGTAGCGGATCTCCTGGTGGTGATGGGGCGGGAAGAACGAAATGATGCGATTGATGGTCTGCGGTGCGTCCACCGTGTGCAGCGTGCTCAGCACCAAGTGGCCGGTGTCGGCTGCCTTGAGTGCGATCTCCATCGTTTCTGCGTCGCGGATCTCACCCACCATGATCACATTGGGGTCCTGGCGCAGGATGTGGCGCAGCGCTTCGTGGAACGAGGCGGTGTCGCTCCCCACCTCGCGCTGGTTCACGATGCTCTTGTCGTCGCGGTGCAAGAACTCGATGGGGTCCTCGATGGTGATGATGGACGCGTTCAGGTTCTGGTTGACGGCGGACAGCATCGCGGCCAGCGTGGTCGACTTGCCGCTGCCGACGGTTCCGGTCACCAAGATCAGTCCGCGCGGGCGCAGCGCCAGCTCGGTGATGACGGGTGGCAGAGTGAGCTCCTCGACGCGTTTGATGGTCACCGGAACGTGACGGAAGACCATGACGATGGAGCTGCGCTGGACGTAGAAATTGGCCCGGAAGCGTGCAAGGCCGGTGACCCCGAATGCAAAATCGACCTCGCGGGTGCTCTCGAATTTTTCGCGTTGCAGGGGGGTCAGAATCTTGCGCGCGACTTCTTCCATCTCGCGCGGAGTGGGCGCGGGGAAGTTGGTGCGTTGCAGTTTGCCATTAACCCGGACGACGGGCGGGATACCGGGCTTGATGTGGAGGTCCGACGCCCCCACCTCGATCATCTTCTCGAGGAGCACCTTGATGTTCATGTTGCGAGACCTTTCGAGCCGGCTAACTTATTTTGTCTCAACTAGAAAAAGCGGCTGCCCGTACTCCACCGGCTGTCCGTTCTCGGTAAGCACCCGACGAATGACGCCGTTGTAGTCCGAGCCGATCTCGTTCATGAGCTTCATGGCCTCCACGATGCACACCGTCTGTCCCACTGCCACCGGTTGGCCCACTTCGGTAAACGGCTCGGAGCCGGGCGCCGGTGATCGGTAGAACGTACCGACCATCGGCGACTTGATCTGTTTCAAGTTTGATGCCAGCTTCTCCTCGCCTCGGTGGACCTCCTCGTCGGACTCGGCCTCGTCGTGACGGAGCGGCGCTGCCGAGGGGGCAACACTTGCCGCCGGGATGAAGGCCGCGGCCGCAGCGCCCTTGGAAATGCGGATTTTCTTGCGGCCTTCGACGATCTCGAGCTCGTTGATCTGGCTCGATTCGACCAAGCGCACGAGCTCTTCAATCTCTTCTTTGCGCATCTTCACCTCCTCGTTTCGCGCCGGGATGCAGCGTTACACACGCGTCACGTATTCGCCGGTGCGCGTGTCGACACGGACGACATCGCCCTCGTTGATGAACAGCGGCACCTGCACGACCAATCCCGATTCCAACGTGGCGGGCTTGGAACCGCCGCGGGCGGTGTCGCCGCGAAATCCGGGCTCCGCCTGGGTGACCGCCATCTCGACGAAATTCGGCAACTCGACGGCAAGCGGTTTGTCGCCGTCCATCAGAATGTCGAGATTCATGTTCTCTTTCAAAAAATCTTTGGCTTCCTCGAGCAGCGACTCGGGCAGCTCGAGCTGTTCGTAGCTGGTGCGATCCATCACGTGATAGATGCCGCCCGACGAGTACAGAAACTGGAAAGGCTGCCGGACGACGCGCACTTCATTGATCTTCTCCCCCGAACGGAACGTCAAATCCTTGACCTGTCCGGTCAATAGGTTCTTGATCTTGGTTCGCACGAAGGCCCCACCCTTGCCGGGCTTGACGTGGAGGAATTCCTGGATGGACCAGTAGTCCCCGTCGATGTTCATGATGAGCCCGTTGCGAATGTCGCTGGTGTCCGCCATTGGCGTCTATCTCCTTGATTTCATGATCATTAGATGTGGGAAAGGCTTGCTTGGGGCCGATTCTAATGCCGGACCGCGGACGATTCCAGCACGAAGTTGGTGGCCGGGGGAAGGCGGGGATCAGTCGGAAACGGTGCGGAGCCAGCGCTTGAACTGCTCGTAACTGCGGCCCTCGTCGATGGCCGCGCCGGTCGCCGGGCTGGCAGGTGTCGGAGCCGTCGACGACGCCGGGGGCGGCACAGCGGGTGACGGGGCGGCGGTAACCGGAGCTTCGGTCGGAGCAGGGACAGCGTGTGCCGGCGACGGGACCGCGGGCGGCGACACCGCCGCCTTCACCGCCTTGGCGTCCAGCTCGACGGTGTGCGCATGCTTCGCTTCGCCGAGGTCTCCCCCGAGCGACGCGACCTTGCGGCGCACGTCTTCGTTCCCCGGCTGGCGGCGCAGCACGTCCTGGTAGATCTTGAGCGCTTTCGCCGCGTAGCCCTGCGACGCAAAGATGTCCGCGAGGGTCACGGTGGCGATGTACTCCGTCGTTACCGATTCGTCGCCGAGCAAAATGGGGGCCCCTTCGAACTCGTCGCGCACGTCGGGCAGATCCATGACGTTTTCTTCGTCGAGATCGTCATCGTCATCATCGACATCTTCGTCATCGTCATCCTCATCCTCATCCTCATCCTCATCCTCATCTTCATCCTCATTGTCATCGTCATCTTGATTGCGGGCCGGTACTGCCAGCTCCTTGGGAATACTGGGCAGTTCGTCGCTGGACGGTGCAGCCGGCATTGCGACCACGGTCGCTGCCGCAGCCGGTGCCGGCGACGCTTCGCGAATCAGCTCCAAGCGCAGGCGAATATCCTTGTCGTCCGGATCCAACACCAAAATCTGTTCAAAGTACGCACGCGCGCCGTCCGCGTCGCCATTGCCGGCGCGAATAATGCCGAGGTAGCGGAGGGCCACCAGATTCTGCGCATCGAGTGCGAGAACTTTCTTGAACGACTCCTCGGCGCGCTCCGCGCGTCCGGCGTCGTACTGACACTTCCCTTGCACGACGTAGCCGCTCGCGTATTTCGGATTGGCCGAAATCCCGCGCGCGCAAATGTCGAGCGCCTCCTCGAGCAGACCAAGCTTTCGATACGCGTCGGCCAGCGGTGCGAAGACATGGCTCCCGGGCGCACGGCGATAGCGCTCGAAGAGCTCGTCGATCTCCCGACTCGGGGCCTTGGTCATCACGGGTTCTTTCATAATCAATCCGGTTCGGCTGGCGCGAAACCAGGCACTGGCTTCGTGCGTCCACCGCCTCGAGAGCGGCTCCAGGGTGGGGTAACCGACTGGCCTCGCTCAACTTGAGTTGAGCCGTGGTAGCCCCGAATGGAGTCCGATAATGCGCCCAACCTGCACCAAGTGTGCCAAGTCGCTGTCGGCCAAGGGCATTAACGGGCTCCTTGCCGGCCAGCATAGCCCCAAGGGGGCTAAGGGCCAAAACAAAATCGGCCCGTTCCGAGGGAGATCGGAACGGGCCGCGGGCTGCTGGCCTGTGGTCTGCCCTTACGGTTTGGTCGGAGAGTCCGCAGGGGCGGCAGGCTCGATCTCGAGCCGCGACTGCAGCCGGTGAATTTGTCGCTGGATACATCGCCTGCGCATCTCTGGCGTCATGCGGCGCAAGGGAGCATCCAACAACGAGTCGATCGCGACTTCCTGCTGAAAACGATCAATCGGATCGCGCGTACCGTTAGCCGTCTCCGGCGAAGCGCCTCCCGTGCTGACGCGATTGACGAGAGACGACGGCGCAGGCGAAAAGACGCGCTGCCGAGACGGCGCGCTCGCCACGTAGCGCGTCCCCGTTTGCGGGGCCGCGGCCGGTTCCTGCGCTGCAATCGATGATTCGGTAGACGTCGGGCTCACGCGCTGCATGACCACCACACCCGCGCCCAACACCAACGCAAACGCGACGCCGGTGCTGGCGACGTAGCGGAAATTCCACGCGCGTACCCACGCGCCCGTCGAGGCGGCGCGTTTGGCGTTCGCCTTCTCTTCGCGGTGAATCGCGAGCCGGACCTTCCAATTGAAATTCTCGTCCAAGGTGGCAGCCGGAATACGGCGCAAGAGTGCCAAGCTCTGGCGAGTCTGCACGGCGAAGGATTCGCACCCCGGGCATTCCGCGACATGGCGGTCTACTTCGGCGTGCTGTGCTTCGTTGCCCAATCCATCGACGAAGTCGAGCAGGAGATGTCGGACACGACGGCACTTCATCGAAACAGTCCTCCTAAAAATCCGTTCCTTTGGCGATTACCGGCGCTACCACTTGCCGGAAATAATTTCGCGCACGATTGATGCGAGATCGAACCGTTCCCAGCTTCAACCCGGTCACGGCGGCGATTTCCTCGTAGGAGAGCTCGTTGATCTCGCGCAGCACGAAGCTCTCGCGGTATTTCGCCGGAATCTTTTTTATCGCTTGGTCGATGACGTCACTCAGCTCGCGATCGTTCATCGCCTGGTCCGGTGTCCGCTGTGAATCGGGAATCTCCAGCGGTTTCTCTTCCTCTCCGTCTCCCCAGGCGCGCGTCCACAGCGATACCAACTGTGGTGCGCGCGACCGGGAGCGCACGCGGTTGCGCACGAGATTTGTCGCGATCGTGTACAGCCACGTCGAGAACTTCGCAATGGTCTTGTACTTTTCGGCGTGTATGTACGCCTTCACGAACGCTTCCTGCGCGATCTCTTCCGCCTCGTCGCGGTTGCCCGTCAACCGCAACAGATAGTTGAAGAGTCGAACCTTGTATCGTTCGACTAACACGTCGAAGCAATCGGTATCACCCTGTTGAACGCGGAGCATCAGCTCCTCGTCCGTGTGATCCTTCCACTTCGCGCGTTCGCGGTTTGTATCCGTGAACACTTGACCTCTCGCGAGTTTGGACATCCAGCCTCGCCGTTTTATACCACACGCCGCGCGCGCGGTTCCCGGTCCGAGGCAACTTGTAATCTATTTATTTACAATCATTTATCAAATCGCAAACGCGCCCGCCAGCCCCGTTCGGGGAGGATGGCGGTAATTTCCTGCAGTCGGCCGCCGTTCCAGCGGTATTCCGCCTCGAGGCGATCGTCGTAGGTCGCCGAGGCGATGGGGTTCGGCCACACCGCCCGCTCGAGGCGGCCGCGGTTGATATCGAGGCGGACCTGGCCCTGGGGACCGCTGCCCCGCGCCCCGTTCTCATCCAAGACGAGCACGTCGATCCCACGCCCGCTTCCCGGCAGGGCGAGCATTTGCTCGACCAAGAGCGTCCAATTCGCTCGTACCTCGGTGCCCTCCCACAAGAGATCGTCGAGTGAGTCGCCTTCGTAAAAGCGACCGCGCTCGCGGTCGAGGACGCGCAGTGTGTCGTCCGCCAGAGAGACGGCCACATCCTCACGATGGCCGCCGAAGAGCGAGCTTCCGCTGAGCTCCACCGATGCGTCACCGTCCGCGTCCACATCCAAGGCCACGTGTCCCCGAAACCGGTATTGCTCGACGTCGAGGAGCGCGTCACCGGAGGCGGTGAGCGGCCGCGGCATCGCGGTCGCCAGCAGCGAATCGAAGGCAGCTTGCGCCGCCTCGCCCCGAAGCGACCCCACCACCTCTTGACGGCAGCCCGCCGCCCCGAGCACTTCGATCGCTAGCAATATGACGACAGCGCGCACGCGACGATCAGTCAAGGCGTCGTTCCGTGGACTCGATCTTCTCGCGCACCCCGGCGCTGTCTTGGATCTTTTTCGAATGGCGGTATGCGGTGAGCGCCTCTTTGTAACGCGACAGCGCGGCATACGCGTCGCCCAAATGCTCGAGAATGGTGGCATCTTCACCCGACTTGGCCACCGCACGCTCGAGCTCGCGCGCTGCACCCCGGTAGTCACGCTTCTTATAGAGAATCCAGCCCAAGCTGTCGATATAGAAGCCGTTGTCGGGTTCCTGGGCCAGCGCCTTGCGCACCAATTCTTCCGCGAAGTCCAAGTCCTTTCCCATCTCCGCCAACAAGTAGCCGTAGAAGTTCTGAATAGCAGCGTCTTCCGGGTGGCTCTTGTGCAGGCGCGCGAGAATGGCTTCGGCCTTTTCGTACTCGCGCGCCTTTTCGTGCAGCGATGCCAGGTTGAACATTACCCCGCGGTCGTCGGGCTGCAGCTCATCCGCGCGTTCCAAGTGGCCGCGCGCGCCCGCGAGCGAGTCGACGCTCAAGAACGCCATACCGACCATGAAATTGGCGTCGAAATCATCGCGCGGCGCAAGTGACGAGGCCTTTTCCAGGATCGCGGTAGCTTCACCCTTGGAGAGGTGCACGCGCGCGTCCTTCTTCGAAAACTCCTTGGAGTGCGCGAAGAACAATGCAAGATAGTTGCGAAAGTCGTCGGGGGCGGCGGCGATGGCGCGCTCGAAATCGGCGCGCGCCTTGTCGGTTTCTCCGGTCTTCACGTGCAGCTCGCCCAGTATGCGATACAGCTCAGGACTGTTGCCCGCGCGCTGTGCCAACGGGCCGAACACTGCCAGCGCGTCCTTGTACCGGTTGGTCTCGTAGTACAGGCGTCCCAGCAAGAGCTGGCCTTCGGGAGAAAGCGTCGACTTTTTTTGCAGCGGCTCAAGGAGTGCGATTGCGTCCGCCGAGCGGCCGGCGTCGATGTATGCCGCCGCCAGCTTGACCTTCAGCGCTTCGGGAGCACCGGCCGGGCGTGCGCTCGGTTCCAGCAACGGCACGGCGTCCTTCAAGCGCCCTTCGCTCTCCAGCAGATTGACCAGCGACTCCACCACGCGCTCGTTGTCCGGCTCGATCGCGAGACCTTCCTTGAAAGCGGCTTCTGCTTCATCCTTGCGCCCCGCTTCCAGCAACAACTCGCCATAAATGGCGTGCAGATATGGAATGGTTGGGTCGATGCGGATGCACCGCTCGAACGCGTCGATGGCTTTTTCAACGTCGCCAGCTTCGGCGTACAGACTCCCCAGGAGCCGTTCCGTCTCGAACGACGTGCGCACCTTGCGTGCGCGCTCCAGGTGCGCGATGGCACCTTCGTAATCGCCCTCGGCATAGCGCACGCGCGCCTTGAGCTGCAGCGACTCCTGATCCTGGGGTGATTTTTTCAAGACGTCGTCGATCACCGACTCGGCCTTGTCGAGATTGCGCACCGCGTAGTACGCGTCCGCCAGCCGCGCGCCCACGACGGGGTCGCGCTCGCTTTCGCGCCACGCAAAGTCCAACAGCGCGATCGCACGGGCCGCTTCGCCGCGCTCCAGGAGGTAGACGCCCATGGCGAACTGGGCGTAGACCGCCTCGCGACCCGCGGTGGAGTCGTCGTCCGGCCGGGCCAATGCACCCGCCGGCCCCAGCACGGTCGCCCCGGCAAGCCACACGGCGAGTCCCGCCCATACAAAAGGCCTCTGGGCCCGCATCCATCTGCTCGCAAACACCTTCATCGCGGCACGGAAAACCTCGTTTGCATCCGACACGAACAACTTAGTAAGGTATCCCAACCCCAGTCTAACAGTTTGATGGACGGACTGACAACGACACGGCCACGCCATTGCGCACGCGTGCGTTCGCGCACGCTCGTGTTGCTGGGATTGCTCTCCGTCTGCCTCGCACCCGCCTGCTATACGTTGATACAGCACCCCGGCATCGCCCGCCGTAATTATCAGCGTCCCGACAAGGGCATTCCCTGTGCGAGCTGTCACACCAACGAGCAATTGCTCGCATTTACGCGGACCGATCGCATCCCGCGCGAGCAGCCGGCGTGGGACGAGGGAAACCACCCATGGTGGGTCGACGCGCGCCTGCGACCCGACAGCACGTCCGCGGATAGCTCGGGAGCGGCGCCGTGAAAAAACGGGTACGCTGGGCGTACGCCGCCGCCGCGATGCTCCTGGGGCTAGCGGGTGCAGCACCCGCGCTCGCACAGGCTCCCGACCGAGCCATCGAATTTGAAGACCTCGGGCTCGATCGCTGGCTCGACACCAGCGCACGCGCGCTGGGGATGTCCGCGTTCGCTGCGACTGCGTCCGACGCCACGGCACTCGCCGTAAATCCCGCGGGGTTGGCGCGTGCCAAACGCATCTCGGCCGTTGGAACACTGGGCGCCGCGCACACCACCTTCGATTACACCTACCACCGTACCACGCGCACCAGCGATCTCGACGAGTATGCTGTCGCCTTCGTCGGGACCACGGTTCCGCTCCCCGTGCTGCGCGGATCGCTGGTGCCGGCGTTCGGCATCCAACGCGCGTTCTCCGCGTCGCTCGCACTCGGCTACCACGGCTTCAACGAACCCGACGAGCGCGAGGATCGCCTCGAGCTGCAGCAGACGGGCGCTGCCTACGCCGTGCATTTCGGCGCCGGCATCGACATCGCGTCGGCGTTGGCGCTGGGTTTGTCGTTCTTCGTGCTCGACGGTGGTGTGGAGCTCGTGCGCCAATACGACACGCGCGGGCGCGTGGTCGACCCCGACGTGCACACTTTCGTCTACGAGAGCGTCGATTCGGACGTCGATGGCTACGGCGCGCGCGTGGGTGTGTCACTCTACGCCGCCTCGTGGCTGCAGCTGGCATTCGTCGCCACCAGCTCGGCCGTGGTCGAGCTCGAGTCGTCCATCTTCGTCGAGACGACGCGCCAGGTCGACAACGATGTCGGCTCGTTCAGCCGTGCGACCAGCACGCGCACGACCGAATACAAACTTCCCTACCGGCTGGACGGAGCGCTCGCGATTCCCATCGCGCGTTCGTTCTTGTTTGCGTTTCAGGCGGGATACTGCGATTGGTCCGAGGCCACCATCGACGACCAGCGACTCATCACCACCGGGCTGGTCACGGTGATGCGTCCCGTGGTCGACCTGCGTGCGGGCGTGGAATGGACCTCCAACCAACCGCCGCTGCGGGTGCGCGCCGGCATGGAAAGCACGCGCGCCGTCACCATCTTTCAAGAAGCGGATCGCATCGACTACGACCAGCTCGAGCGCGTTCAATCCGAGATTCCGCAACTACGATTCTCGCTCGGGGCGGGATATTTGCTGGCGCGGCGCGTGAATCTGGAAATGTCGTTGGGGTACGAGCGCAGCGATCGCGCCAGTGTCACGGTCACCGACGTGCGCGAGCGGTTCAACGTGCTGCTCGGGGGCGGTTACTGGTTTTGACGTGCTCAGCGCTTGCGCGAAGTGCCGCTCAAGAGGGCGAGATAGGCTTCGTCGAGGTGCGCCATAACGTCCTCGCTCATCCCGCCACCGTCCTCGAGAATCTTGTTGTAGATCTCTTCGAAGTAGCGGCACAGCGACACTTGCCGGCTTTCGATCTGCTCCGACACGAGATGGATGAGCTCGGCGCGGCGCCGCGCAAACTCGGGCTCTGTCTCTTCCCGCCCCGCGACATTGTGGAAGTAGTCGTTTAGCAGGTGCATCCAGTACTGGTCGTGCTCGCCGCCGTTGTCATACACGCACCCGGGGCGGTCGAGAAAGCAGTAGCCGTACACGAAATACGTGCACTGCAGCATGCCCTGTAAGAAGAAGCGTCGAAAACAGTCCGGGCTGGTGACATCGAGGTGGCATGGAAGGCGGCAGTCGCGGCACAGCCGCTCCTTGTCTCCGCCGTAACTATAAGGCGCTTCGGGGACTTCGATATCGGGTCGGCCCATGGCGGGCGGATATCTGCAGGAAGCGTGCCGCCGCGGGCTAACTCTCGGTGGAGGTGTTGGTGAGGCGTTGGTAAGCTTCGCGCGCGGCGCGCTGTTCCGCGTCTTTCTTCGTCTTGCCGGTGCCGGCGCCGAGTATGGTCCCTTTCACCACCACTTCTACCGCGAATTGTTTGTCGTGATCTGGACCCGTTGTGGAATGGACGCGGTAGCGCGGCGGCACCTTGTGCAAGGCCTGAATGTACTCTTGCAGCAGACTCTTGTAGTTGATGGTCCCCTCTTGCGAGACCACCTCGCCCAGATTGTCGGGCAACACGTTCAAAATTACGCGCTGTGCCGCCTCGAAGCCGCCGTCCAGGAATACCGCGCCGAACACCGCCTCGAGGGCGTCGGCTAGCACACTCTCCATAGTGCTGACACCGGCGCGCTGTGCATTCTCGCTAACCAGGACATAACGGCCAAGGTCCATCTTCTTGGCCAAGTGCGCCAGCACCTGCTTGCTCACCACCACCGATTTCATCTTGGTGAGCTCGCCTTCGGTGCGGTCGGTGTAGCGGGTGTACAGGTGCTCGTTGACAACCAGCGACAGCACCGAGTCTCCCAGAAACTCCATGCGCTCGTTCGACTGCAACGCCGCGTTGGCCTCGGTGCCGGCATAGAACGAGCGGTGCATCAGCGACGCGAGCAGGAGCGAGCGATCGCGAAAGCGGTAGCGCAGCGATTCTTCGAGGTCGTCGAGCAGCTGGACGACGCCGGGCCCCGCCGCTTCGGCCCACCGGTTGCGTCCCGAGATGCGGCCGATCAGTCTGCGCAGCGCGCCCGTCATGTGCGCCTCTAGTCGGAGAAGCGCCGGACGATGATGGCCGTGTTGTGGCCGCCGAAACCGAAGGCGTTCGAGAGCGCGACGTCGATGCGCTGCTTGCGCGCGGCGTTGGGCACGTAGTCGAGATCGCAGGCGGGATCGGGGTGTTCTTGATTGATGGTGGGCGGAATGACGTCGTCCCGAATGGCAAGAATGCAGAA
This sequence comes from Candidatus Krumholzibacteriia bacterium, assembly GCA_025923935.1. GTDB lineage: Bacteria > Krumholzibacteriota > Krumholzibacteriia > WVZY01 > JAKEHA01 > JAKEHA01. The sequence goes on along the minus strand of JAICFA010000008.1, from coordinate 17,298 downwards.
AATGAGCTCGACGGCCGCGGCTGCCCCGAGCAGGTGACCCACCATCGACTTGGTGGAGCTTACCGCGAGCTTGCGCGCATGGTCGCCGAACACCTGCTTGATGGCCGCCGTTTCACTGGCGTCGTTGAGCTCGGTGCTGGTGCCGTGGGCGTTGATGTATGCCACCGACGTGGGCCCCAGGCCGGCGACGGCGAGAGCCATTTGCATGGCGCGTACTGCACCTTCGCCGTTGGGCGCGGGCGACGTCATGTGGTAGGCGTCGCCGGTGAGTCCGATGCCGACGATCTCGGCGAGAATCTTGGCACCGCGCGCGCGCGCGTGCTCGAGCGACTCCAGCAAGAGTATGCCGGCGCCCTCTCCCATCACGAAGCCGTCGCGCTCCGCGTCGAAAGGCCGCGATGCCTTTTGCGGCTCGTCGTTGCGGCGCGACATGGCGCGCGCCGAGCAAAATCCGGCGAACGACATCGGGGTTATCGCCGCCTCTGCCCCACCGGTCACCACCGCGTCGGCCAGTCCGGCTTGAATCAACATAAAGGCGTCGGCGATGGCGTTGCCGCCGGACGAGCACGCGGACACGGTGGTGTAGTTGGGACCGCGCAGGTTGGTCGCGATGGAGACATACCCCGACGTCATGTCGGAGATCATCATGGGAATGAAGAAGGGACTGACTTTGTCGGGACCCCGTCCGATGAGATTGGCGTGCTGCTTTTCAAACGTCGCAATACCGCCAATGCCGGAACCGATCACCACCCCGATGCGATCGCGGTTGAGCTGGTCGAAATTGACGCCGGCCAGCGCCTGGCGCGCGGCCGCCATCGACAAGTGGACGCAGCGGTCGGTGCGCTTCGCATCCTTGGGATCCATGTATTCCTCGGGGACCAAATTGCGCACTTCGGCGCCGATGCGGGTCGGATAGGCGGAGGCGTCGAAGCTGGCAATGGGAGCCACGCCGCTCTTGCCCGCCACGATGCCGGCCCACGTCTCCGCGGTGGAATGTCCCAGCCCGGTGATGGCGCCGACCCCGGTGACAACAACTCTTCTCGAATGGGTCTCGCGAGTCATATGGAAACGCGACCTCGGTCGCGCCGCGCCGGTTAGCCGGCTTTCGCCGTAATGTAGTCGATGGCGTTCTGGACGGTTTTGATCTTCTCCGCTTCCTCGTCCGGAATGTCGAGACCGAATTCGTCTTCGAGCGCCATGACGAGCTCGACGGTATCGAGCGAGTCCGCCTTGAGGTCCTCCGCGAAGCGGGCCTCGTTGGTGATTTGGTCCGCGTTCACGGACAACTTCTCCTCGATAATCTTTTTGACTTTGGCCTCGATTTCCGACATGCCGAAGTTCACCTCCGAGTGCGGCGCTAACGCGCCGTTATCAGTCCACCATCACAATTGATGACCTGTCCGGTCACATAACCGGCCAGATCCGATGCCAGGAACATCACCACACCGGCGACATCCGACGGCTCGCCGAAGCGCGCCAGCGGTATCGCCTGCTTCATTTGGTTCTGCACCTCTTCCGAGAGCGCATCCGTCATCGCGGTACGGATGAATCCCGGTGCGATCGCGTTCACGCGCACGTTGCGCGGCGCGAACTCTTTCGCCAGCGATTTGGTCAAGCCGATCAGCCCCGCCTTGCTGGCGGCATAGTTGGCTTGCCCCGCGTTCCCCATCAACCCCACCACCGATGCAATATTGATGATGCTCCCGCCGCGCTGTTTCAACATCGCCGGTGCCAGCGCTTTGGTGACGTTGAACGCACCCGTCAGATTGACCGCGATGACTTGCGCCCAATCTTCCGGCGTCATACGCAGGAACAGCTTGTCGCGCGTGATACCGGCATTGTTGACGAGCACGTCGACGCGCTCGAAGTCGGCCACGATGCGCTCGCCCACCGCGACGGCATCGTCGAAGGAGGATACGTCGCAGCGGTAGCCGCGCGTTTTCGCTCCACCCTTCGCCACTTCCCCAGCGGATTGCACCACCGTGTCCTCGACCAAGTCGAGCATTGCCACGGCGGCCCCGGCTCGCGCCATGCGCTCCGCGATGTCGCGGCCGATGCCGCGCGCCGCGCCTGTGACCACCGCCGTCTTTCCCGCCAAGTCCATGGTTCGTGCGCGCGCCTCAAACCGGCCCGCGCCAGCGACTTATAGCAGACGGTCGCGGGCGCGGAAAAGAGAAACTTCGCACTCCTCAGGCAGCCGGAAGTGCCGCCGTGCTCGACAGCGATGCCACCTCGGAGCCGTCCACGATGCGCTTCATCAATCCCGCCAGCACCGCGCCGGGGCCCACTTCGTAACTCGCGCCGCCGTGCACCCCAACGAATGCGCGCATGCTGCGCGTCCATTGCACCGCCGATTTCAGCTGCAGCGCGAGCAGGTCGAGCACGCGGCTGCCATCGGGCACCACGTCGCCGGTGACGTTCGCCACCCACGGCACGCGCAGCTCGCTCGCGGAAAATCCGCCCAGAAACCCGCGAAACTCGTCCACCGCAGGCTCCATCAACGGAGAATGGAAGGCACCGCTCACCGGCAGCTTGAGCGCGCGCTTGGCACCACGTGCTTTGCATACCTCGCATGCGCGCTCGACCGCGTCGACGTCGCCCGAGATGGCGAATTGTGCCGGCGAATTATAGTTCGCCACCACCACCACACCACCCGCTTCGCGCACGCACGCCTCCACCGCCGCTTCGTCGAGGCCGATGATGGCGGCCATGGTCCCGGGGCGCTTCACCCCCGCATCGTACATGAGCTCGCCGCGACGGCGCACGATGCGCAGTGCGTCCATGGGACGAAAGAATCCGGCCGCGACCAGCGCCGAAAACTCTCCCAGGCTGTGCCCCGCGACCACCGCCGGCTTGACGCCGCGCGCATCGAGCACCGCCAGAACGGCGATGCTGTGGAGCAAGATCGCGGGCTGTGCGTTCTTGGTCTTGGTGAGCTCTTCCATGTCGCCGCTGAAGGAAAGCTCCGCGATGTCGAACCCGAGCGCGTCGTTGGCGGCGCGATACACGTCGCGCGCCTCGGGAAAGGCGTCGTAGTAGTCCTTCCCCATCCCGACGAACTGCGATCCTTGCCCGGGAAACAGCATGCCGACGGCAGTGTTCACGCAACCTCCGACTGGGTCCGAATTAGAGCGAAATGGCGTGCTTCAACAGCACCGAGCCCCACGTGAATCCGCCGCCGAAGCCGGTGAACAACACCAGGTCGCCCGGCTTGAGCTTCTTCGCGCGCACGACTTCGTCGTACGCGACGGGAATCGTCGCCGACGACGTGTTGCCGTAGCGGTCGAGGTTCACCACTACCCGCTCGCGAGGAATCTCGAGCCTTTCGGCGACGGCATCGATGATGCGGATGTTCGCTTGGTGCGGTATCACGACGGCCACGTCGGACAGCGAGTAACCTGCTTGCTCCAGCACGGTGTGCGTGGCGTCGACCATGGCACGCACCGCCCACTTGAATACGCCGTCGCCTTTCATCTTGATGAAGCGGGTGCGGTCGGCGAACGTATTCGGCGTCAACGGGTGGCGCGATCCTCCACCGGGGAGGCACAGCAACTCGGCCAAGGCGCCGTCGCTCTTCATATGGGTGGCGAGGATTCCCTCTCCGCGCGGGCACGCCTCCAGCAACGCGGCACCGGCGGCATCGCCGAAGAGCACGCACGTCGACCGGTCGCTCCAATCGACGAACTTCGTCAACACCTCCGCCCCTACCACCAACACGCGTTCCATTTGTCCCGACACGATCATGGCGTGCGCCATGTTGACGGCGTAGATGAATCCGCTGCAGGCCGCGCTCAAGTCGAGTGCCGCCGCGTTGATGGCGCCCAAGCGATCCTGCACGAAGGCGGCGGTAGCGGGAAACTGCATGTCGCCGCTGATGGTGCCGATAATAATGCCGTCGATATCCTTGGGGTCCAAACCGGCCATCGCCACCGCTTCCTTGCAAGCGGCCAGCGACAGGTCCGAGCACGCCTCGTTCTCCGCCGCGATGCGGCGCTCGCGAATGCCGGTGCGCGTGACGATCCATTCGTCGGTGGTGTCGACCATCTTCTCGAGATCGAAGTTGGTCAAGACACGGGTCGGCACGTAGTGCCCCGTCCCGATGATGCGCGACGACCTAAGAGATTCCGGCATGTTCCACCGAACGCGCGAAGCGATCCTCGATGTGACCGTTGATACCGAGGTTGACCGATTTGGCGGCGGCCAACACGGCATTGGCGATGGCGCGCCGCGAGCTCTTGCCGTGCGAGATGATCACGACACCTTTGACACCCAAGAGCGGCGCACCGCCGTATTCCGCGTAATCGAGCTGTGAGCGAATCGACTTGAAGGCCGGCGTCATCAGCAACGCACCGGCTTTCGCGAGCAGCCCGCGACGAATCTCGTCGCGCACCAAGTGGGCGAGAAAGGAATAGATACTTTCGGAAAACTTGAGGATCACGTTGCCCACAAACCCGTCGCACACCACGACGTCCGCCGCACCGTCGAACACGTCGCGCCCTTCCACGTTGCCCACGAAATTGATGCGGTTATCGGCCTCCAACAGCGCGTAGGAGTCGCGTACCAGCTCGTTGCCCTTGCTGCGCTCTTCACCGATGTTGAGCAGTCCCACGCGCGGCCGCTCGATCCCGAGATGGTGCTCGGCGAACACCGAGCCCATGATGGCGAATTGCACCAGGTTCTTGGGCGTGCACTCGTGGTTGGCGCCGACATCGAGCACTACTGCACCCGAGCGCTTATTGGGCCACAGGGTGGAGATGGCGGGACGCGAAACGCCGTGCAGCCGGCCGATGGTCAACAGCGAGCTGGCCACCACCGCGCCCGTGTTCCCCGCGCTCACCATCGCATCCGCCCTCCCTTCCCTCACCAAACGCAACGCCACCGTGATCGACGCGTCTTTCTTGCGCCGAATCGCGGTGGCGGGAGACTCGTGCATGTCGATGGTCTCGGTAGCGTTGACGACCTCGACCAGTTGCGGGTCGACGCCGCCCACCAGCGGGCGTATTTCATCCTCGCGCCCCACCAAAATGAGGCGCGCCTCGCCTTTGCGGGCAAGAATCGCGTCGATCGCTCCGGGAACAACGACCTTGGGGCCTTTGTCTCCACCCATCGCGTCAACGGCGATCCGCACGCATCACCTCTTACAGTTCCTCTTCGATGCGGACGACTTCGCGCCCGGCATAGAAACCGCAATGGGGGCAAACACTATGCGGCGTTTTCGGCTGGCCACAGTGCGAGCACTTGGTCAGACCCGGTGTCGCCAGCTTCCAATGTGTACGCCGCTTCCGCTTGCGCGTCTTCGAATGTCGTCTCTTGGGCAGTCCCATGACTACTTCTCCTTACTCCGTGGTCAACTCATCCAACGCGCCCGGCGGAAAGGACCTGATGCGCGCACCTGTTCACGATTTGCTGCGAAGCGCGTCCCAGCGCGGATCCGCATCCGGACGGCAGGAGCACGTTTCGCGATTCCAATTCACACCACACGTCGGGCACAAGCCGCGGCAATCGTCGCGGCACAACACGATCATCGGCGTTCCCAGTACGACTGCTTCGTGCACGTAGGGATCGAGATCCACGTCGTACTGGTGCACGGGCAGCGTCACCACGTCTTCGCCTTCTTCCGCACCGTGCTCCCCGCGCCGCACCATCAACTCGAAATCTCCCACCAGATCGTACCGCACCGGGTCGAGGCAGCGGTGACACTGCGTCAACAACGACGCGGTCACTTGGCCGTTGAAGTGAATCGTGCCGTGGCCTTGGCGAAAATCGACACGAACCCGGCACGGCATCGCGAGCTCTCCTCCCATCGGATCTTCGATGACGACGGTTTCGTCGCCTTCGAACGAGCCACTGAGCTCGACGAGTTCGCGTATGTCGACTTTCATCCTCGACACCCACGCGGCGCCGTAACTTCCGACGCGATGGGCGGTTCCATTCGAATGTGGACGAATCTAGGCGGCGCCGAACGCAATTTCAAGCTCTTTTTGCGCCGACTCGGCCGCGTCCGACGCGTGTACCGCATTATTTTGCAATGACTTACCGAACATGTAGCGGACCGTTCCGGGGCGCGCGTCGGCGGGGTTGGTCGCCCCGATGAACTCCCGAATCCGGGTCACCGCGTCGTCCGACTCAATTTCGATCGCGACCACCGGTCCGCTGGTAATGTACGCCACCAAGTCCTGGTAGAAGGGACGCTCCCTGTGCACCGCATAGAACAACTCCGCGCGCTCGCGGCTGAATTGGGTCTTGGCCAAGCGACGAATCGCGAAGCGGTTCTTCTCCACCAACGCCAAGATCTCTCCCGCCCGCCCCTCCGCTACGGCATCGGGCTTGATCATCAGCAATGTCTTCATTCTAGTCGGTTCCCTTCTATATGGAATGAAATGGATTTTACCCGCGCTTCAATGCCGGTGCGGCGGCGGCGACAAGTCCCGTAATCTCCGACGGGATTTTCGCCACCGGGATCCCGGCGGCCGCAAACGCCGCCATCTTGTCCGCCGCCGTACCCGATCCTCCGGTGACGATGGCCCCCGCGTGCCCCATGCGCTTACCCGGCGGTGCCGTCTGGCCGGCGATGAACGCCACCACCGGCTTGGTGACCTTCTCGGTGATAAACGCCGCCGCCTCCTCCTCGTCCGAGCCGCCGATCTCGCCGATCAGCACCACCGCTTCGGTTTCTTCGTCCGCCTGGAACAGCCGCAGCGCGTCGATGAAATTCGTCCCGATGACCGGGTCGCCGCCAATGCCGAGGCAGGTCGACTGGCCCATGCCCGCGCGCGTCAATTGATAGACAACTTCATACGTGAGCGTTCCGCTGCGCGACACCACACCGACCGAGCCGGGCTTCACAATGCTCGCGGGCAAGATGCCGACTTTCACGCGCGCATTGGGTGCGATCATGCCCGGACAGTTGGGTCCGACCAAACGCGTGCTGCGCTCTTTGAGAAATGGAACGACGCGCAGCATGTCGCGCACGGGTACCCCTTCGGTGATGCACACCACCAGGCGAACACCGGCATCGGCCGCTTCGCAAATCGCGTCGGCGGCGAACGGCGCGCGCACATAGATCACCGACGTGTTAGCACCGGTCGCGTCGACCGCATCGTGCACGGAATCGAAAATGGGCACGGTGTTCTCGAACTTGGTGCCGCCTTTGCCGGGGGTGACACCGGCGACGATTTGCGTCCCGTACGCCGCCATCTGCGCGGCGTGGAACGAGCCGTCGCGCCCGGTGATGCCTTGCACGACGAGGCGTGTGTTCCTATCGATCAACATGCTCACGGTATGGTCACCTTTCTATTCCGGGCCGGTGTGATCGATTCCTCGACGCGATTTTCGCGACGCGAATATGACACCATACTGAAGTCTCGCGTCGCGGTATGAGCGGAGAGGAACGATCACACCGGCCCACATCCTATGCTGCCAGCGCGATCGCCTTCTTGACCGCCTCGTCCATCGTCTCCGCGGGATGAATCGCGGGCACGGCGCGCAGGATTTCGCGTGCTTCGTCTTCGTTGGTTCCCGTCAAACGCACTACCACGGGCAGCTTTAGATTCATCTGATCGAAAGCGGTCACCAATCCCCGCGCGACGTCGTCGCAGCGCGTGATGCCGCCGAAAATGTTGAACAAGATCGACTTGACGCTCGTGTCCTGCAGAATGATGGAGAGCGCGGCGATCACTTTCTCGGGGCGCGAGCTGCCGCCGATGTCGAGGAAGTTGGCCGGCTGCCCGCCGTAAAACTTCACGAGGTCCATGGTCGCCATCGCGAGGCCGGCGCCGTTCACCACACAGCCAACATTGCCCGACAAACGCACGAACGACAATCCCTCGGCGCGGGCGCGCACTTCGCCGGGATCCTCCGCGTCGAGGTCGCGCAACGTTTCGAAGTCGGGATGGCGCTCGAGCGCGTTGTCGTCGAAATTGAGCTTCGCGTCCAGGGCCAACACGCGGCGGTCGGGGGTCACCACCAGCGGGTTGATCTCCGCCAGGCTTGCGTCCACTTCGTCGTAGAGGCGATAGAGCTTCTGAATGATGTCGGCCATCGGCTTGGCCAGCTCGGCGTCACCGGCGAGAGCGGTCGCCAGCTGGCGCGATTGAAAGGGGTGCATGCCGTACAGCGGATCGATCCACACCCGCTGAATGGCGGACGGGTTTTCCTTCGCCGTCACTTCGATCTCGACCCCACCCTCCGCGGATGCCATGACGAGCGGCTTTTGCGCGCGCCGGTCCATTACCACCGCGACGTAGATCTCGCGCGCGATGTCGACCGCTTCGGTGACGAGCACCTTCTTCACCGTCTCACCTTTGATGTCCATTCCCAGAATGGCGGCGGCTTTCTCGCGCGCTTCCGCCGGGGTTTTCGCGATTTTCACCCCACCCGCTTTGCCACGGCCGCCGACCAGGACCTGTGCCTTCACCACGACGGGCTTGCCGACACGCGCGGCCGCCGCTTCGGCTTCCGCCGCGGTGGCGACCACGGTTCCCGGCGGAACCGGAATTCCGTAGCGTGCGAACAGCTCTTTCGCCTGATACTCGTGTACCTTCATGGACTGGCGTCTCCTGCTAGATTAGGGGCGTTCGCTGCCGCGCATCTTGTCGACGATGCGCGTGGTCGACAATCCGGAGCGCATAGGGTAGCGCCACACACGCCCGCCCCACGCGATCACGTCGTCTTCTCCGACGATGGCGCCGGCACCGTACTCGGCGCCTTTGACGAGAACGTGCGGGCGCACCGCGCGAATGGTTTCCAGCGGCGTGTCTTCCTCGAAGACCGTCACCGCGTCCACCCAGCGAAGTGCGAGCAAGATTTCGGCGCGCTCCGCCGCCGGGTAGACCGGCCGGCCCTCGCCTTTCAGGCGCTTCACCGAGTCGTCGCTGTTGATGGCCACCAGCAGCACGTCGCCTTGTGCGGCGGAATCTTCCAACAGCTGCAGGTGGCCCGGGTGCAGCAGGTCGAACACACCATTGGTGAAAACGATGGTGCGGCTTGCGCGCTGCCACACCTCCGCAGCTGCGCGCAGTCGCTCGCGAGGAATCACAATGCGCTGGGTGTTCACTCGAACGCGGCGACGAGCTCGTCGGCGGTGAGCGTCGACGTCCCCACTTCCTTGATCACTTCACCGGCGGCGGTATTCGCCATGACGACGGCTTCGACGAAATCGACCTGTGTGGCCAGACCGGCGGCGAGGACACTGATCACCGTGTCGCCCGCACCGGTGACGTCGAAGACGTGCTTGGCAACCGTCGGAATGTGCACTTCCTGCCGCTTGCCGTAGTAGAGGCTCATGCCGTCTTCGCCGCGCGTCACCAACAGTGCCTCCAGTTGCATGCGCCCCAACACGTCGAACGCCGTCGCCGATGGGTTCTTTCCCTTGCGATAGTCGATGGCAACGGCTTGCTGCGCTTCGCGGGTGTTGGGTGTGATGACGGTGACGCCGCGATACCAGTCGAAGTGCGGCACGTGCGGATCGACCAGCACTGGCTTCTTGCGCGCGCGCCACTCGGCAATCGTCTCGCCGATCTCGGACTCGGTGACTACACCCTTGCCGTAATCGGAGATCACCAGCGCGTCGGCGCTTGCGGCCAGCGCGCGCACGCGATCATACAGCGCGCGGCAGCTAGTGCCGTCGAGCGCGTCGTCGGTCTCGAAGTCGGCGCGCACCACCTGCTGGCTGCGCGCGATGATGCGAACTTTCTCCGTGGTGGTGCGGCCCGGGCACTCGATGAGACCTTCGCCGCCGATGCCGCGGCGCGCGAGCATGCGCGCGATCTCGCGGCCTTCGCGGTCGCTGCCGCGCACCGAGACTACCTCGGAGCGCACCCCCAGCGCGCTCAAATTGGCGGCAACGTTGGCGGCTCCGCCCAAGCGGCGGCTCTTGCGCGTTACGTGAACGATGGGAACCGGTGCCTCGGGCGAGATGCGCTCGACGTCGCCCCAAAAATAGCGGTCGAGCATTACGTCCCCCAGCACGACCACACTCGCACCGGCAAAGCGCGAGACATAGCGGCGCGCGCTTTCGCGGGTCACCGTCGGACGGGTCTGCACGGGTTGGGACACGGTTGGAAGCCTCTAAAAAAAAGGCCGCGCTCGAGGCACCCCATGGCGGGACGGGTTCGACGCGCGGGCCCGTAACGTGGCGCACGCTATCATGCCCACAGGCGGCTGTCAAGGAGCCCGACCGGCTTGCTAACCCCAACTGAGCGTGATAGATTCGCGGCCGCAGCGAGTGCCGAATAGGAACCCGCCGAAGGAGGCGCCATGAACCCCGAAGCCCAGCAGCGAACCGTCAACATCGAGATCGGCGACAAAGAATGGGAGGGCGTCTACTCGAACTTCGTCATTATTACCCATTCGACGTCCGAGTTCGTACTCGACTTCGCCCGCATGCTCCCCGGTGCGCAGAAAGCGAAGGTGTTCTCGCGCATCATCATGACCCCGCAGCACGCCAAAGCACTGCTGGCCACACTGGAACAGAACGTCAAGCGCTTCGAGAACGAGCACGGCGAGATCAAGCTCGCCCCGAATGACTTGTCGCGCGGCCCGATTGGCTTTCAGACCCCGGGGGCCAAGAAGGACTAGGCGGTACCCTGCGTCTTCCAGCGCCGGTGCCCCCAGAAGTACTCGGTGGGATGTTGGCGCACGCGCGCCGTGAAACGATCGGTGTAGCGTTGCGTCAAGTCGCGCACGCGTGCGTCCTCGTCAGCACCCTCAATGGCATAGAGCGGGGGCTCGATCGTCATGCGGTGACGCGTTCCCTGGCGCGTAATAAAAACCGGCAGCACCGCGCAGTTCCGGCGAATGGCAAATATCGCCGGCCCTTTCACGGTCGACGCGGGACGGCCCAGAAACTCGATCATGATGCCGTTCTTGCGCGCGTCTTGATCCGGCAGAATCGCCACGATCTGATTGGCCGCGAGCGCCTGCATGACACCGCGCAGCGCAACATTGCGCTTGATGATGCCGATGTTCTGCTTCCGGCGCAGGTCGTTCATCACGTCGTCCACGCGAGTGTTGGTCTGCTGGCCGACGAGAAAACTCAAGGGTGTTCCAATCGCCGTCAAGGCAGCACCGCACAGCTCCCAATTGCCCAGGTGGGCCGCGGCGATGATCCCGCCCTTACCTTCCGCCAGGACGCGCTGCAAATTCTCGCGGCCTTCGATCGCCACCAAATCCAAAATCTCCGCGGGTGACAGCCGCGCAAAGGCCGAGAACTCGAGCAGACAGCGTCCGCTGTTCATGTACGAGGCACGCGCAATGCGCGTTGCTTCGTTTTCCGACACACCGAGCGACTTGACGATGTTGTCGATGCTGACTGCGCGGCGCATGCGAATCACGTCGAACGCGAGCCGGCCCACTGCGGCGCCCACGCGCTGCCCTGCGTCGATAGGAAGGCGCGCCGCCAATGCTAGTGCACCGCGCACCGCGGCGTACTCCAGCGACTGCCGAATCTCCCGCCAGCTTTTCGCCATAAGGTAATGATGACGTGATCCGTCACCCGTGCCGCGAGAAACGACCTCCCGCGCTGCGCGTCACCAGTCCATCGATTTCGAGGCGCACCAACGCGCGCTGCACGCGCTCGACGTCCAGTCCGGCCGCGCGCGCCACGTCGTCGGCGTCGGCGTCGCGGGAAATAACACCGTACACGCGACGCGAATCGTCGTCGAGGTGGCACCCCGCGGTGGCGTCGGATTCTACCGGTGCGCGCGCGGATGGTGCGGCGGCGGCGCGCAGTTGCGTGATGTGCGCGAAAACATCGTCGGCACTCTCCACCACAAACGCACCCTCGCGCACCAGTTGGTTGGGGCCGGCACTGCGAAAATCACCCGGAAAACCCGGTACCGCGCCCACTTCGCGCCCCTGTTGGAGCGCCCAGCGCGCCGTGATCAAGGCCCCGCTCTTGATCCCGCCTTCGACGACGACTACACCGTGTGCCAAACCGCTGATAATGCGGTTGCGCCGGGGAAACGCGTGCGGAAGCGCTTCCGTGCCCAGCCACTGCTCCGACACCACGCATCCCGCCTCGGCGATGTGCTCCAACAGGGTCTCGTTCTCGACTGGGTATGCGACATCGACGCCCGTTCCCAGCACCGCGATGGTGCTTCCGTCGCCGGCGTCGAGTGCACCGCGATGCGCCGCGGTGTCGATGCCGCGCGCCATACCGCTCACCACCACTCCACCGGCCGCCGCCACATCGCGCGCCAAGCGCGCGGTGAACACCATGGCCGAGGTACTCGGCGCGCGCGTCCCGACGATCGCGACGGCGTCGCGCTCCAAGAGCTCGATTTCGCCGCGCACGAAGAGCACCGGCGGCGGCGACGCAATGTGTCGCAGGAGGGACGGATAGCGCTCATCCCAGCGCGATACGATGCGCGCACCACAGCTCATCGACAGCGCAATCTGCGCTTCGTACAGCCCCCAGTCGACGGCACCGATGCGGCGACCGAGGCGCGCTCCCAATTCCGCCGATCCCGCCGGGCTCGAAAGCCACTCCCAAATCTCGCGCGGCGTGGCGTCGATCCGGTTCCAATCCCCCGGCACGACTCCCGGCGCCAACGATAGCGCCAATGCAATGCGATTCACGTCCTCCACCCGACCACCCCCGTTCTTATTGTGCCCGTGCCTCCCGCTCGTACAACAGCGACGAGATGACACGCAACAAATCACCCAACCCGTCTTTCGTCACCGCCGAGATCGGCACGGTGTGCTCGTGCAGATCGAGGAGTTGAGGATCCACACCGCGAGTTCCACCCGGAATCTTGTCGCACTGCGTCAACGCCAAGACACTCTTCCGCTCCAGCAACGCAGGATCGTGGTGCAGGAGCTCATTGCGGAGCATGCGATAACTGCCCGCCGGGTCCGGGCTCGCGATATCCACCATATAAATGAGGAGACGGCAGCGCTCGACGTGGCGCAGGAACTCCTTGCCCATCCCGCGCCCCTGGTGCGCGCCCTCGATCAGCCCCGGGATGTCGACCATCACAAACGAGCGCGCCTCGTCGACGCGCACGATACCGAGCACTGGTGTGGTCGTCGTGAACGGATAATCCGCGATCTTGGGATGCGCCGCGGAGAGCACACTGATCAGCGTCGACTTGCCCGCGTTGGGCTCGCCCACCAAACCGACGTCGGCAATCAGTTTGAGGGTGAGCTCGAGGCGGCGCGCTTGGCCGTCGCCGCCGTACGTGAATTGGCGCGGCGTGCGATTGTTCGGCGTTTTGAAGTGCTCGTTGCCGAGCCCCGGCTTACCGCCCTGGGCCGCCACCAAGCGGGCGCCGTGATCGACGAGCTCTCCCAAGGTCTCGCCCGTGTCGGCGTCTTTGACCAACGTGCCCACCGGCACCACGATCTCCGCACCCGTACCGTCCGCACCCGTCTGGCTCTTTCCGCGCCCGTGCTCGCCCCGCTCGCCCTTGATGTGACGCCGGTAATGCAGATCGATGAGCGTGGTCAGATCGCGCGACGCCACCACCACGACGTCGCCGCCGCGCCCGCCATTGCCGCCCGACGGGCCGCCGCGCGGCGCGAACTTCTCGTGCCGAAACGCGACACAACCGTCGCCGCCGTCGCCGGCCCGGGCTTCGATGATGACATGATCGATGAACACGAAACGGTATCCTTCAACAATCCATTATGAACGATGGGAGGAGACGAAACTGTTGGGAGGAAACGGAACGCTAGCAGAAACGACCCGCGCGGTCAACGGTGAGGCGCGACGGACGGGCCTGAGCGGACCTTTGCGAGGCGCGACCATAAGGTACTCGCGCCTCCGCAGTGGAGCGAAGGCCGTCCGGAGCGCCTTGTCACTGTGCGGCTCGCCTCTTCGTCTTGAGGGCTCGTAGCACGGGGTCGGGTACGAAGTGCGTCACGTCTCCACCGAGGGCAAACACTTCGCGCACGAGCGAGCTGTGCAGGTAGACGTACTGTTCGCTCGGCATCAAGAAGGCGGTTTCGAAGCGCTTGTTCAGCTTGCGATTCATGAGCGCCATCATGAGCTCGAACTCGAAGTCCGACACGGCGCGCAGCCCGCGAATGACGACGTCCACTTCGTGCGACGCGAACTCGTCGGCCAAGAGGCCTTTGAAGCTCACCACGCGCACATTTTTCAGTCCGTCGATCGATTCCCGTACCAGCTTGGTGCGTTCCGCGAGCGTAAAGAACGCACCCTTTCGCTTGGATGCCGCCACCGCGATGATGAGCTCGTCGAATAAGCGGCTGGCGCGATGGATGAGATCGACATGGCCGTTGGTGATGGGGTCGAACGTGCCCGGATAAAGCGCTCTGGTCACGCGAATCCTCCTTGGCCGCCGTCGAGTGACAGCGTAGTCAACACGGTATCGCCGAAACGCCGTGCGCGGGTAATCACCAGGCCGGGCGGTGCCACGAGCACGGTTCGAACCTGATGCTCCACGATCACCGTCGCCAGCGCGGTGAAGGCCGCCACGCGCAACCGCCGCAGCATCTCGTCGTTCACGTCGATGTCGTAAGGCGGATCCGCGAACACGACGGTGGCGTCCGCGATGGGACACGGCTCGGCGTCGAGTATCGCAGCCACCGTGGTGGCGTGCACTACCGCGCGGTCGGCAGCTACCGCCAGCGTGCGCAAGTTCTCGCGAATCGACGCCACGGCGTCGCGGTTTCGTTCCACGAAGTGGGCGCGCGCAGCACCGCGCGACAGTGCCTCCAAGCCCACCGCTCCTCCGCCCGCGAACAGATCTGCGAACACGGCCCCCGGCACGCGTTCGCCCAGCGACGAGAACAACGAGCTGCGCGTGCGCTGCATCGACGGCCGCAGGTCGGATCCGCGCGGGTACACGAGCGAACGCCCGCGCCAAACACCCCCTGCGATGGTGACTGTGGACTTCGAGCGATGCATGGCGAAACCCGTGCGCGCGATACTAACCGCCGTCCGTCGCAGCCGTCCACGGCCAAAAAAGAAAGAGCCCCGGCGTACGCCGGGGCTCGCAGCGCCCTTGCCCAGATTCGCACACGAAGCTACATGTCGCGCCAGCTCAACGTGACCATCGGCATGACGGTGCCGACCCACTGGCTGATGGCCTCTTCGCTGTAGAACACGCCGCAGTTGCCGGAGCCGAAGCTAAAGTCGGCGTCCTGTTTGACGATGAGGCTGCCCGCGATCCACGGCGTGCCGGTGATGTTGCAGTCGCCTTCGACGTAGATCAGGCCCCAGTACTTGAAACCACCGTTGATCGTGGCGTCGCCGGTAATGTACAGCAATCCGTGCCCGACGAGCGTCGAGTTCATGGTCGCGTTGCCCTGGATGTACGTGACGCCGTCCAACGGGTGGACGATCGAGGTGTGGTCGGCGTTGTCGAGGACTTCTTGCGTCTCGTTATTGCTCAAACCGAGCACTTCGGCGAGTGTATACCAGGGGTTAGCCGGACTGGTGTCCGTAGGGGTCGGCGAGCCGTCAAGATCCGTCGAGCCTTTCGTGTCGACGACGTCGCCGGTAGTCGTCACACCGGCCAGGTGCCCCTCGCTTTCGTGATACGCGAAGCACGCGTTCTGCACCGTACCGGCCGGGATCGAAATGTCGTGGTTCCAACCGCAGAAGTGTGAGTTACCGGAGACCGTAAGCGCCTTGTCGGTGTACATCGCGCCCAGCGTCTTCGCCACCAGTTTCAAGCGTGTGACTTCGGCTTGAAGAGTGCGCTGGGTGGTGCCCCTGCGTCCCGTCACCGTGATGATGTCCACCGGATTGCCGGTAACGAAGTTCTCGGGCGGAATCCGCGAAGGGTCGTACAGCACGACCTCGCCCGGGTCGCGCGTGTTGTCGGCGTCCAGGTCTTCCCACTTGTGCTCCACCATGACGACGTCCGCGGTCCCGCTGTCGCGGCTGTATTGCAGCACGTCGCCGTTCAGGTCTTGCAGCGTGCCCGCGGTCATGGTGTTGCCGGTGAAGTTCGGATTGGTTCCGGGAGCCGTCATCATGATGTAGGCCTTGTAGTCCGGGTCGATCGGAGGCGCGTCCGCGATGGAGATGTTGACGGTTTGCCCGCCGACCACCTCCATGGTCGGGTACGGCACGCCCAGGCGATGAATCGCTTCCGACATGCCCGCCTCGGCCACGAACAACGCCTCGGTGGTGCGCTCCTGGTTGCCGGAGATCTTGAGGTCGGTGGCACTCATGAGTGCGACCATCCCCCCGATGGCGGAGGCCGCGAAGACGAGCAGGATTGCCATCACCAGCGCATTGCCGCGCTCGTTGCGAACCGCCGTCGAGAAACCCTGGGTTGACATACCTTCTCCTCGTTGCATACGAACCACCCGCCGTTACGGAATGACCGACAGATCGTCCAGGAAGTAGATCGCGAGCTTTCCGCTGGTCAACGACACGCGCGTCGTCACCACGATGTCGGTCTTGGTGTCCTTGTTGAAGTCCGCGAAGTCCACCGTGACGACTTCGCCCGCGATGTTGACCTTCACGTTCTGAATGCTGGCGTCGACGCTGCGATAGACCAGCAAGTCGCCGGTGTAGAAGAGCGACGAGCGCGTGCCGATCACGATGTCGGGGAAGATGTCGGCGTCGAGCCGCGCAGCGGCCAGCGCCAGCACTTCGGCTCCCGCGTCGAACGTCCCGCTGGGCATGTTCGGCGTGGTATCCGGCTCGTGCGTAAAGCCGGTGTTGTCGGGCTGGCCGAACCACTTACCCTGGTGCAGCCAGATCTGCATTCCGCCAGCACTCTGCGCGTCCGACGTACCGACCAGGATGTCGGGCAAGCCGAGACCGTCGTCGAACAACTGCGCGATCGCGATGTCGTTGATGCCGGCCTTCGCCAGGTAGCGCTGGACCCAGGTGTAGTTCCCCGTTCCATCATTCGCGTAGATGTCGAAGTGGCCCCAGTAATCACCTTGATTAGAAGCAACTACAAGATCACGATCTCCGTCCAAATCGAGGTCGGCGGCTTCCATGTCAGACACCACGCCCAGCGGCTGTCCGCTGGCAAAGGTGGTGACCACTTGCTGGGACGAGAACGATCCGCCGCCGCTCGATTGCAGCACTTCGAAGCCGCCGGTGAACGGCGACAGGCTGGAGCGGTGTCCGACCAACAGGTCGCGAATTCCGTCACCCGTCACTTCCGCCATGCGGAAGCGCGAGACGGCCGAGGACGACCCGGAGACCAGACCGTCATCCGGAGAATTGCCGACCGTTCCGCCTGTCGCGTTGTACCACATCAGCACGTTCTTACCGCTGTACTCTTCCTGCCCCGTCAGCACGTCGACAAACTTGTCGCCGGTGACGTCGGTGGCCACGATGGCGTTCACGTCGGTCCCGCCGTT
>JAICFA010000007.1 GCA_025923935.1 Candidatus Krumholzibacteriia bacterium | reverse complement strand
GCTCCCGACGCGACTCCCATCCAACGCAAGAATTCTCGCCTGTCCATTCGGTTCGTCTCCTCGTTAGGCCGCGATCACTTGTGACAAATCGTGCAATCCGTGGGCGCGCCGTTGGCCTCGTGGCACGACACACACCAACCCATCTTGAGCGAGCTCACCGCGCGCACCTTGGCCATCGCGGCCAATTGGCCGTGGCATTGTGAGCAATCCACGCCCGCCTTCACGTGACGCTCGTGCGAGAAGTACACATGATTGCGAATGCGGATGCGGTGCACGCGATTCCACGGAATCGGCTCTTTGTCGTTCCAGTACTTGGTGAGCTTCTGGATCTCGGGACTCTCGGTCTTGACCGCGACGTGGCATTCCATGCAGCGCGAGACGGGCGGAACACCGGCGAAGGTCGACTTGTCCGCCGTCTGATGGCAGAACAAGCATTCCAAGTTGAGCTTGCCGGCATGGAGCTCATGGCTGAACGCGATCGGCTGATCGGGTGCTTTGCGCTGCGTGTTCCAGCGAAAGCCGAGCAGCAGCACGAGCACCGCGAACAGTGCAAAGTAGCCGAAGATCGCGGCACCAATGATTCGTTTGGCCACGTCGATACCTCTAGTGCTTCGGCGCCGCCGGCTCGGCGGGCGTGGTCTGGGTTGCGGCCGACGTCGTGTCGCCACTCGCCGCACCGGCGAGATGGGCGAGCTCGTACGCCGCCACCGCGTCCGCCTGCGCGGGCGTGAGGCCGGGATTCGGCATCGGCGGATAGGCCGGATCAACCTTGGTCGGGCTCAAGATGTACGCCTTGAGCGACTCGTGGTTGTATTTCGTCAGCACGGTCGATAGCGGCGGCCCAACCAGCTTCTCGTCGAAGCGGTGGCACTGCATGCACACCTTGGTGAACGTTTCCTCGCCGAGATTCTTGCCCGACGCTTCCGCCATGGCGGTCTCGAGCGCCACCTCGCGCTCCATGACTTCCTTCTCGGCCGCCTGCTCGATGATGCGCGCGTGCTCGCGGTTGGCGTTCGCCATCGCGCGCACGTCGAAGGACCCGGCCAGAACGAACACCAGCACGAAGAGCGAAAACGTGGTCGCTCCGAAGCGCGGCTCACGCGAGCGAAGTGCCCCGAAGAACGCGAAGGCGATCAGCATCGACACCACCACCACCGCGGTGGCGAGCAAGTAATTGGTGTTGTCGAACACAACGTCGGGCGATGTGAACACGTAAAACAAGAAAAACACCGGGAGCGCAAAACAGAACGCGAGTCCCACGCCGGCGCCGAACTTGCGCACGAAGGCGGTGTACTCGGCGTCCCCGATGGTGCGCTCACGCGACCAGCGCAACAGGAAGAACAGGATCAGGGCGCCGGTGAGTGCGAAGGCGAGGTGGACGAAGAACAGGAACTTCCAAATCACGTTCCAGTTGAGCAGCACGATAGCGAGGTTAGTCAGGCGGAACCACTTCTCGGGGTCGTGCAAACGCCCTACCGCGCTCATCAGCACGAAGTACGACACCATCAAGATGCCCAGTCCCAACGTCCCCAGGCCCATGTGCATCTGGAAGTGGGTCTTCCGCTCGGCGAACGAGTTCTTGTAGAGCGCCAAGACCACCAAGCCAACCAGGACACCCGGAATCGCGAGGACGATGTATTTGATGGGCGCGAGCTGCGCGCCGACGAACCACTGCCCGTAGATGAACGGCAGCACGAACAGCGGCATGACGCCCAGCACCAGCATGGCGAAGCGGTTCCCTAGCACCGTCTCGATCAGGTCGCCGGCCAGACGCGCGAAGCGCGGGTTGGGAATTTCCGAATCGGAAAAGGTGAGCCACATCGCCATCGCGGTCGATCCCATGACCATGGCGATGTACGGCAAGTGGATGGCGTAGGTGACCACCGCCAAGAACTCGAGCAGCGACATGTGCTGCGCGGTCGGCGGGATGACGTGCTGGGTCAAGAAGTCCATCGCTTCCTCTTCTGCTTCAGCCGACGAGAACGCTCAAGGACAACAGCGTCATGACGAGCAACGCGTACACATTGATCTGATGAAACGCGAGCACCTGGCCATGGCTGCGCACCATGTTGGTCGCGTGCCAGCCGAGCCATAGCGACGCGGCGGCCAGCCCGGCCATGGCCCACAGCGGCGACGCGACGCCAAAGACCGGCATCGACAAGCACGCCACCACGGTCGCGATCATCCACACGTAGATGATGCGCGCGAGCTGCTCGCGAGAGAACAAGCGGGTCAGCGTGGGCAAGCCGGCGCGCGCGTAGTCGTCGCCGATGCGCAGCAGCAAGAGCCAGAAGTGCGGTACCTGCCACACGAAGAAAAAGAACGCCACCGCGAGAATGCGAATGTCGAAGGGATCGCCGCCGGCGGCGACCCAGCCGATCACGGGCGGGACCGAGCCCACCACCCCGCCGGGAATGGCGGCGAAGGCGGACACGCGCTTGAGCGGTGTGTATACGCCGTTGTACCAGAGCACGGTGAACAAGCCGAGTAACACGGCCACCGGCTGCGGGGCCAGGCACAGCGTCCCGAGGAGAATCAGAACGATGGCAATCGCGAGTGCGGTGATGGGACGCATGCGCCCCGACGGCAACGGACGGCGTGCGGTGCGGTGCATCAACGCGTCGACGTCGCGCTCTTGATATTGATTCAACGCGCCCGCGCCCGCGGCCAGACAGAACACGCCGGCGGCCGCGAGCAGCATGGACGGCGAGAAGCCGCCCGCCGCCAACAGCCATCCGGTGGCGGCGGACGCCGTGGACAGCACGGCGATGCGCACCTTGGACAGCTCCAGCAGCAAGCGCGTGTATTCCCGCAGTCGCGACATATTATTGGAGGCTCTTGATGTACGCGGTCAGAGCCTTGATCTCGGCCTCGGACACAAGACCTTCTTGCGACGGCATGAGGGGCTGATATCCCTTCACGATGTCGTCCGTCGGCTTCAGCATCGAGTGCTTGATGTAAGCGTCGTCGACCGTGATTTGGCGCTCTTGCCCGGCCGTCACCACGGTTTCGGTCTTGCCGTAGATGCCTTTGTAAGACGGACCGATGAGCTTGGTGCCGTCGCTGCTGTGGCACGCGGTGCACCCCTTCGACTTCGACAGCGCTTCGCCCAAGATGTGGAGGTTGCCGCCGTCTTCGCCCGACTCGGCCGCCTTTTTCATCTCCGCCACCTTGGCGCCTTCGGTTTCGAGCCAGGTGTTGTACTCTTCCGCCGTCACCACGTGCACCTTGCTCAACATCGCGGAATGGCTCATGCCGCAGTACTCGGCGCAAAACACGTGATACGTTCCCGTCTGGTAGGCCTCGAACCACAAGAACAGTCCCGGGACGTTCGGCACTGCGTCCTGCTTCACCTTGAACGCCGGGATGTAATAGCTGTGAAGCACGTCCTGCGAATGCAGGTTGAGCTTCACCGCCTGGTTGACGGGAATGTACAGCTCCGGGCTCTCCACGCCGTTTTCATAGGTATGGTTCCACGACCACATGCGCCCGGTAACGTCGATCTGAATCGCGTCCGGCGGCGGCGATTTGATGTAGCGATAGCCCTGCCAGCCGTACCAGAAGAAGCCGAATGCCAAAATGGTCGGCACCACCGTCCACACGATCTCGAGGACGCGGTGGCCATGAATGTCTTCCGGGTGCGGGTTGCGGCGGCTATGGTAGCGGAAGGTGAAATAGATCATGGCCGCCGTGATGCCGATGAGCATCACCAGCGACGTAGCCGTGATGAACAACATCGGACCGTTGATCTGATCGGCAATGTTCGACAACCGGCTCAGCATGGTCCTACCTGAAAAGCGTATCCGTGAACGTCATTCCGATGAAGACGACCATCGCGAAGATCACGACCCACATCAAGCGATGGAAGATGGTCTCTTCGTACTTCAGGTGCATGAACAACCACAGCACGATCGACGCCTTGACGAGCGCGATCAAGAGTGCCACCACGACGCTCATGTTGCCGAAGTGCATGCCCGCGGCCGCGACCGTGATCGCGGTGAGAACGAGCAGCGAGAACCACGTCAGGAAATAGAGTCCGTACCCGACGGGTTCGTGCGCGTGCTCTTCGTGCTCGTGATCGCTCATGAATTCCTCCGTGAGGTCTCCCGCGCTACGTGATGAGGTAGAACAGCGGGAACAGGAAAATCCAAATGATGTCGACGATGTGCCAGTAAAGACCGGAGTTCTCCAGCTGGTTGAAGTCGGCGACCTTGAAGCGCTGCTTCACCGGCCAGAACTTCGTCTTCACGTCGATGCGCTGCACCGATCCGTCCACCTCGTCGCCCTTCCACACCACGCGGTCGGAGGCATCGACGAACGCCATCCGGCAGCCTTCGATCTCGCCCAATCCGTGGCCGGCGACGAACGCCACCTTGGAGTTGGGCTGTCCCAGTATCCGGATGAACATGACCGTCAACAGCACCATGCCCACCAGCACGTGAATGCCGTGAATACCGGTCATGGTGAAATAGAGCCCGAAGAACAGCACTTCACCCTTGGGATGCGCCAGCAAGTATTCCGATCCCGGATAAATGTGGTGGTGGAACTTGGCACCCCACTCGAAATATTTGTTCACCATGAAGCCCGCGCCGCACAGCACGGTGATCGCGAGCATGATGAGCGCGAGCTTGCGGTTGCCGTGGTGCGTGGCCGCAATCGAGAGCGCCATGGTCAAGCTGCTGGTGAGCAGGATGAGCGTGTTGACGGTGCCGACCAGCGTGTTGAGCTCGGCCGCGGCGTGGTGAAAGTCTTGCGGATACTCGGAGCGATAGATGGAATACAACAGGAACATCCCGCCGAAGAGCGTGATTTCCGTGATCAGAAAGAGCCAGATGCCGAGCTTCGAACCGCGATAGTCCTTGTGCGCGGTCAGGGCGATCGAGTGATTGCTCATTTATGCTCCGGCACGTCGGGGTCGTACGGCCCGTGAGTGATGTGCGGAATGGTGTCGAAGTTCTCGAGCGGCGGCGGGGACGGCACCGTCCACTCCAGCGTGCGCCCGCCGCCCCACGGATCCAACTCGTGACACGGCTTGCCGGTCTTGAGCGAGCGCAGCAGGTTGCCAAACATGAGCAGCAGCCCGGCAATGAGAATCCACGACCCTACCGTCGAAACGACGTGCCACGTCTGATACTCGGGCAAGTAGTCGTAGTAGCGGCGCGGCATGCCTTCCCAACCCATGATGAACATCGGCAAGTACAGCGTGTTGAAGCCGACGAACGCCAAGAACCAGGCGATCTTCGACGGCACCTGGTGATACATGCGGCCGAACATCTTCGGGTACCAGTGGTGCAGCGCGCCAAAGAGTGAGAAGCCCAGGCCGCCGAAGATGACGTAGTGGAAGTGGCCGACCACGAAGTAGGTGTCGTGCACGTGCACGTCGACGGAGAGCACGCCCAGCATCATGCCGGTGAACCCGCCGATCATGAACAGGAAAATGAACGCCAACGCGTATAGCATCGGCGTTTCCAATTGAATGGATCCCTTGTACAACGTGGCCACCCAGTTGAACACCTTGATGGCGCTGGGAATAGCGACGATCATGGTCAAGAGCGAGAAGACGAAGTTGGCCACCAGGCTCTGCCCGCTCACAAACATGTGGTGCGCCCACACCACCGAGCCGAACAGCGCGATGGCGACGCTGGACATGGCGATGAAGCCGTAACCGAAGATGGTGCGGCGCGTGTGCACGGCGATGATGTCGCTGATGGCACCGAGCGCGGGCAGGATCATGATGTAGACCGCGGGGTGCGAGTAGATCCAGAACAGATGCTGGTAGAGAATGGGATCGCCGCCCTTGACCGGGTCGAACACGCCGATACCGAACGCGCGCTCCACCATGATCAGGACCAGCGTGATGCCGATGACCGGTGTGGCCACCACCTGCAGCCACGCGGTGGAGTACAGCGCCCATACGAACAGCGGCATGCGGAAGAAGGTCATCCCGGGCGCGCGCATGCGGTGCACCGTCGTGACGAAATTGAGGCCGGTCAGAATGGACGAGAAGCCCAGTACGAACACCGCCATCGCGGCCATGGTGACGTTTGTACCGGTGCGGATGCTGTAGGGTGCGTAGAAGGTCCAACCGGTATCGGGAGGACCGCTGCCGGTAGTGAACGACAGCACGGCGAGGATGGCCCCGCACAGGAACAACCACCACGAGAACAAGTTCACGCGCGGGAACTGCACGTCCTTGGCGCCGATCATGATCGGCAAAAGAAAGTTCCCCAGCGAGGCCGACAGTCCGGGCACCACGAACAGGAACACCATGATCACCCCGTGCATGGTGAAGATGGCGTTGTAAGTCTGCGCGGTGACGATGGTCTTGCCGGGCGCGATCAACTCCAGTCGGATCAAGAAGCCCAGCGCCATGCCGATGAGGAAGAACCCCACCTGCAGCGCCAGGTACATGATCCCAATACGCTTGTGATCGGTGGAGAAGATCCACGAATAGATTCCGGACCAGCGGCCCTTGAAGTCGTAAAAACTGACGTCGGCCGCATTGGGCACGGTTCCGTGATGAACCGGCTTACGTACAGGTGCGGCGTGATCGCTCATACTAATGCACCTTCTTTTCGCGGCGCCGGTTGGACGCGGTGACGAACAGCACGATGCCGGCCACACCCGCGAGCGTGCTCAAGCCGACGATGCGAGTCGAATTGAGCACGAACCTTTCGCCGCTGGGGTCGTAGCTGAAACAGAACTTGTAGAACTTCACGATGGTGGCGCCGACTTTGCCTTGGCGCGCTTCGATCAGCGCCATCTTGATGTCGAGCGGCAGATATTCCGACCCCGTCAAGTAACGCGTGATCTTCCCGTCCGGCGACAACACCACCAGTGTTGTGGGATGCGCGAAGTCGCTGCCCTCACGTTTGAAGCCGAAACCCACCGCCTGCGTGACCGCGGCGATGGTCGCCGAGTCGGCGGTGAGGAAGGTCCACGCGTCGCGCGGAAATCCGTTGGGAAGCGAGCGGTAATATTCTTCTTTGAGCCGGGTGGAGCCGTCGGGGCTGTCGGTGTTGTCGAAGCTGATGGTGAGCACGCGGTAGTCGCGGTTGGGCTGCATATCGACGGCCTGCAGCTTGCCGAGCATGGTCGCCGCTTCGTTCAAGAGCGGACGACACACCGACGGACAGGTGTAATAGACGAGCGAAACGAGCGTCGGCCGGTCGACCAAATCGCGCAGCACGACGGTTTGTCCGTCTTCCGCGACAAATTTCAGATCGAGCGGGACGGTGTCGCCGAGGTGTTCGGTGAGTCCGATCTCGAGCGGGGCTTCCGGTTGCTTTGACGCCGACGAAACGCTCGTCCACGCGGTCACCATGAGGCCCACGGCGACGCAGAGGCGAATCGTGCTGCGGATCGTTCTAGGGGTCCGTTCCAAGAGCCACCCGTGCCGGGGCGTCAGCGGAAGTTCTTGATTTAGTTGTATTTATCTAGTATCGAGGCAGCTTTGTGCCGGAATTCACAAAGCCTCGAAGGGACGATAGCGCGTTTCCGAAGACCGTGTCAAGTGCGAACCTTAGCGCGATTTACCCTCCTCTCCGGCAAGCCTCGCGGCGGCCTCGGCGGGGTCGGTGGTCGGCAGGTCGCACGCAAAGTTCCGGCAGATGTATGCGGTCGCCTCGCCCCCGACCGGAGCCTGATCGCGCGCGTACGGCACCAAATCCACCACGTCATCGGGGCGATCGCTGGGGCGAAGCACGACCACCTTGTTCGGCACATAGGGACGATCGACTGCGGCCAGCATCGAGCGCGTATCCGCCGCTCCCGGCTGGCCCGCCACCACCACTTCGAACGTCGGACCCAAAATGAAGTCGAGCGCGGTCATGACGAACGCGTGCGCCATCGGCATCGACGCGACCTGACCCGCGAACGACTCCCCCACCGCACGTGCCTTCTGGTCCCACTGCATGTCGCCGATGAACCGGGCGATGCGTGCCAAATTCAACATGGCGACGGAATTGCCCGACGGCACCGCCCCGTCGTAGATTTCCTTGGGCCGCACGATGACATCGCGGGTGTCCTTGGTGGTCATGAAGTACCCGCCGCTCTTGTCCGCGAAGCGGTCGTCCATGTGCTTGGTCAGTGCCACCGCTCGCTCGAGGTACGCCACATCGAACGTGGCTTCATACAACTCGAGCAGTCCCCAGACGAAAAACGCATAGTCGTCCAGCATGCCATCGATGGCAGCGTCGCCGTCGCGATAGCGGTGCAGGAGTACCCCGCGCTTGCCCACCAATTCCTTCTCTACGAATGCGGCCGCACGTCGCGCACGCACGATGAGCTCGGGTTGCTCCAACAAGCGCCCGGCGCGAGCGAGGGCGGCGATCATCAATCCGTTCCAGTCGGTGAGAATCTTGTCATCGAGGTGCGGGCGCACGCGGCGCGATCGCACCTCCAAGAGCTTGACGCGCATCGGATCGACGCGCGCGCGCAACTCGTCTTCGGAAAGTCCGGCGGCGCGCGCCGCCTCCGACCACGGACGCGGAAGATAGAGCACGTTTGCTCCCGAACGATGTCCGCTGGCTTCCTCGGCGAAATTGCCCGTGTCTTCCACGCCGAACACCGCCGCGGCCAGTACCGCGTCCGCCTTCCCCAACGCCTGCTCCAGCTCGGCGCGCGTCCACACGTAGAACTTCCCTTCTTCGCCTTCGCTGTCGGCATCCTCGGCGGAGTAGAACCCGCCGTCGGGAGACGACAAGTCGCGCATCACGTACTCCGCAATCGCGAGTGCGGTGGACCGGTAGGATTCATTGCGCGTGGCGTGAAACGCCTCGGTGTACGCCATTACCAAGAGGGCTTGGTCGTAGAGCATCTTTTCGAAGTGCGGCAAGAGCCAGGTGGCGTCGGTCGAGTAGCGGTGAAACCCGAACCCAACTTGATCGAAAATGCCGCCCCGCCGCATGCGCTCGAGCGTCTTCTCGGCCATGGCAAGTGACTTCGCATCCTGCGTGCGCTTCCAGTAGCGCAACAAGAAGACGAGATTGTGCGGACTCGGGAACTTCGGTCGAGTGCCGAACCCGCCGTAGGTCGAGTCGAAGCTGGCGAGAAATCCGCGGTACGCGTCGTGCAGGGACTCTTCCCCGAGTTTACCCGAGCGTTCCGCGCCGATCGCACTTTCCAGCGCGCGCGTCACGCGCTCCGAGTCCGTCAGCACGGAATCGCGCTTCTCCTTCCACGCCGCTTCGACGCGCGGAATGAACGCGAGCATGGACGGCTTGGGAATGTAGGTGGCGGCGAAGAACGGGCGACGGTCCGGGGTGAGCAACAACGTCAGCGGCCAGCCGCCTCCGCCCGTCATCATCTGGCACACCGTCATGTAAATGTGATCGACGTCGGGACGCTCCTCGCGATCCACTTTCACGCACACGAAGACGCGATTCATGAGGGCCGCGACCTCCGCGTCCTCGAACGACTCGTGCTCCATCACGTGGCACCAGTGGCACGTCGAGTATCCGATGGAGAGAAAGACCGGCTTGTCTTCGCGGCGCGCTTTCTCGAAGGCCTCGTCACCCCACGGGTACCAGTCGACGGGGTTGTCGGCGTGCTGGCGCAGATACGGACTTTTTTCCAGAGCGAGTCGATTTTGTCCCATGGGAATCTCGGGTTGAGGTTTGTCGCAGGCCGCGAGCGCGACCGCGAGCAGAACACAGACGCGGAGCAGCGCCACCGGCGGTCTAGAACGCGCGCGCGCTGCGAATGGTGTTGCCGCCGTCGACCACCTGCACGTTGTCGAAGGTGATGGTTCCTACCGAGCGCCCGTCGGGACCGAGAAGATCGGCTTCCAGTTTGTAGTGTCCCTTCGGCAGCTCGAGCCGCGCGAGGTAAATGCAACCGGGCAGCGAGGACCAGGTACGCGTGTCCGCGGTCTCCGTCGCAATGTTGAAGAGGTTGACCAGCGCGCCCAGCGTTTCATCGCCCTGCTGAGCTTGGTCGTGCGCCAGGTATTTCACCAACGCGCGCACGATCGCGCGCCCGAACATGGTCCCCTCTTTCTCGCGGAAGGCCTGCACCGCGAAGGCATCGAGGTCGGCCACGACGTTGGCGCGCGCCTCCCTATCGAGGTTCGAGCCGTCGAGTGGGTGCGCGCGCACGACCACCGACGAGAACCGCGGCACGGCCGGCTCGAGCACCGGCAACGCCACCTTCAGCCAGTACTTCACGCGGATGTTGGGACCGTAGGAGGCGCCGTAGCGCTTGGAAAGCGTTTGTGCGAACTGCTCGTTATTGTTCCAACGGTCGCTCTCGAAAATCGGGAGCACGATGCTTCTCTCGCGCTTGCGCACGATCTGGCCGCATTCGACCAGTAACGACACGCACCCCGTGTCGGCGCCGGCCGCGCATTGCGACTTGGCGGTGTACGACTCCGCCTCGTCGTGGTCGTTGCGCGCGCGCGCGTTGCGGGCCGCGTCGCAATAGAACGACGCCGGCGCCGGCACCAGTGGCGCCGACTGCTCGCCGTCGTACAGGCTCGACGCGGTTCGATACGACACACCGGCCGCTTCGCGGTCACCGCCCGCGTCGTACACCAGACCGGTCAGGTACTGCAGGAAGGGCTCGTTGGTGAAATACGTCTCGCCGCCGTCGGAGAGCATTTGCAGCTTCCGATTGACGCGCCGGCACTCGACCATCGCCCCGTTGACGTCGTTCATGCCGAGGTAGTTCATGATTTGGTAGTAGTTGACGAAGACCGCCTCGAACGCATCGCCGCGGTACTGCGCCATGGTCTCGCTAACGGCGAGAGAAACCACCTCGCGCGTGACACTCTTGGTGTACAGGTCCTCCAACACGAGCTCGGACTCGCTGAAGGCCGCGCTCGACCCCGCGTAGTCGCCCTGGCAGTGCAGGACCATGCCCTTTTCGTAGAGGTAGAGGAGTTTGGAGTTGGATTGATCGACTCCCTCGACGGCCTTGAGCGCACCCTCGTAGTTGTCGGCCGCGAGCGCACCGCGAATGGCATCCGAGCGCGCGACGTAGTTCGAGCATCCGCTCGCGATCAGCAATACCGCGAGCGCCGCCGGCGCGAACGTCGGTGATCGAGTGGAAGACCGTCTCATGAAAAAAACCTATAGCTTGTAGTCTCCGCGGCCGATGAACTTCTTGATCTTCTTCTGCCCCAACCAGACCTTGGCGTTGGATTCGAGATTGATCAACGTCATGTCAACTTGATAGAAGACGATCGCCTTGCCGTCTTCCGAATCCTCGATGCTGTTGATGACTCCCGATAGCATGTAGTCGGCGCCGTGCTCGAGTCCCCACTGCTTCATGGTCTCTTCCGACGAGTACTGCTGTTGGTCGGCGCGCTCGCCGCGAATCTCTTCGCGTTCTTCGGAACTCGCCACCATCTCCGCTTCGCCCGAGTTGACGAAGGCGCGCTCGATGTCGCCGATGAAGGTGCCGACGGCGATGTGCTCGGTCGACTTGTTGCGAATCTGCCCCACGATGATGGTGGGACGCTTGCCTTCGCGATCGATGTGCTGCGCCTTCCAGGGGCGCGACATGCAGTCCGCGATCATTGTCTCGGAGACCAGGCGCGAATCGGTGTCGTTCCAACGGCCGGACAGGTCGACCTGCTCGTCCGGATCGATGCGCGTTACTTGTTTGCCACCCGAGCAGCCCATCCCGGCCGCGAGGGCGACGAGCAGCAGCGCATGCGCATACTTCTTCATGAAGACTTCCTCCTTGTCGTATTGGGGGGGCGAAGAGCGTCGCGAAAAGAGTGCGTCCGCGGGCGCAGAATGTCAACGACGAGTGTGTGGAGGCTAGCGCGTGGGGTGGACGAGCTCATCGAGAGGCACCGGCTCGATTGCCTCGGGCAGGTCGTAGACGTGGCGCGTGGTCTTGTAGGGGTACGTCCGCCCCGACAGTCCCATGGCAATGACGTCGTGCTTGCTGATGCCGATCTCGGTGCGGCGGGAGATTACGCGAATGGTGGGATCGTTGAGATAGTCGACGGCGTACACCGGCAGCTTCACCAACCCCAGTAGGTTGGCGGCGTTCCAGCGATGGTGCCCGTCGAGGATGACGCGCGTTGCGGCGTCGATGAAAACCGGGGGGTAGAAGAATCCGGCCAGGCGAATCTCCTCCGCCAATGCGCGCACGCGGTCCGTGTCCACGTCTTCGTGAGGACGGAGCAACCCGGGCTCGATCAATTGGAAGGTCCCGTGCACGAACCGGCTACCAGGGAGCGGCCAAGTTCAGTCCGGCCAGCTTGCCCTCGAGCTCTTCGCGCTCGCGGTTGCGCTTCCAGCCGCCCTTGTCGGACGGCTCCAGCCAGCCTCGCTCTTCTACTAATTTCCGTGCGCCCACCTTATCGCCCTTCGCCACCGCGGCGATGACTTCTTTCTCGATGGCCGACAGAGAGAGCGAGTGCATCCGGTAGTCGAGAAATGCTTCCCACGTGAACGGCACCCACTTCGCCACCACGTCTTCGCCGATGCGTGCGGCATACGAACGAATCTCGAGCTGCGAGTGGTCTTCCATGCGCAGGGCGAGGAAGTGCAGCAAGTTGTGCAAGTCGATCTTCCAATATGCCTCGGTGTACGTGGAGAGCGGCAAGTCCTTGCGCGCCTGTTCGCGCGCCACACCTTGCTCGAGGCGAGCGTCGTAGATTCTTCGCGACTCGCGGTGCAAATCCGCTTCCTGCTTGGAAAGCAACTCGCCTTTTTCGGCGTCGACGAAGCCCGCGCTGCCCTGGCGGTTACCGGTCGACTGCAGCCGCCATTGATCCGCCGCGGTAGCTTGCGCCGCATCGATGGCGATCGAATAACGCGTAGAGTATTCGTTGATCGAGGCGGAGCGGTGCCGGATCCACTGCCGCCAGCAGTCCATCGGCACGCGCACGTGCAGCTTGATCTCGCACATCTCGAAGGGCGTGGTGTGGCGGTGACGCAGCAGGTAGCGAATCAAGCCGCGGTCCTCCTGCACCTTCTTGGTGCCTTTGCCGTACGACACGCGCGCCGCCTGCACAATGGACGAATCGTCGCCCATATAATCGACAACGCGCACGAAGCCATCGTCCAACACCTTGAGCGGCTCGCCCAAGATGCGGTCCAGCGCTTCCACGCGCGGGCGCTCCAATCGCTGGGCGCCTTCGGTCTCGATCTCGTTCGACATGGCCCTCCATTAAAGCGTACTTGAGCGCTTCAAAACAAGGTGGAACTCCGCGCGCGCCCTGCGATAACGTGCCCAACGTGAATCGCGATGAGATGTTCGCGCGCTTGCGCCACCGCGGCACGCCGTGGGATGTCCTTATTATTGGAGGTGGGGCCACCGGATTGGGCTGCGCGGTCGACGCCGCCTCGCGCGGATTGGGCACTGCTCTAATCGAGCGTTTCGACTTCGCCTCCGGCACGTCGAGCCGCAGCACCAAGCTCATCCACGGCGGCGTGCGTTACTTGCGCGGCGGACAAGTCGGCCTCGTTGCGCAATCGCTGCGCGAACGCGAGCGCTTGCGCAAGAACGCCCCCGGCCTGGTGCGCGCCATCGATTTTCTCGGTCCCACGCGGCGTCCCTTCGGTCGCGCTTTTTACGCCATCGGTCTCGGACTGTACGACGCTCTTTCGGGCGGCGCGGGTGCCACGCGCGTGCTCTCTCGCAGCGCCGTGCGCGAACGCGTTCCTGGCGTCGCGATCCACGGCCTGCGCGGCGGCGTCGTCTATCGCGACGATCAATTCGACGACGCGCGGCTCGCACTCGCGCTAGCACGAACCGCGGCCGACTTGGGAGCGGTCGTTCTCAATTATGCCGCGGTCCAGTCGCTCGTGGAAAAGAATGGGCGCGTGGCGGGCGCGGTGGTGCGCGACGCCGAAACCGGCGCTGTGCTCGAGGTTCCGGCGCGCGCCGTTATCAATGCCACCGGCGTTCACGCCGACGACATTCGCCGCCTGGACGACCCCGACGCGGAGCCGATCATTCGCACCAGCCGCGGGGCGCACCTTGTCCTCGATCGTTCTTTTCTCCCCGGCGATACCGCGGTGTTGATTCCACGCACCGATGACGGCCGCGTCGTATTTCTCATTCCGTGGCGCGGCCGTGTGTTGGTGGGTACCACCGACACCGAGTCCGAGATTGCCGACGACCCGGTCGCGACGCAGCAGGATATCGAGTTTCTGTTGGCGCACGCAGGACGCGTCTTGGAGCGCGCGCCTACCCGCGATGACGTAAGAAGCGCATTCGCCGGCTTGCGGCCGCTGTTGCGGGAAGGACACGGCAGAACCGCTTCGCTGTCGCGCGATCACCACGTGTTCGTCTCAGCGCGCGGATTGGTGACAATCGCGGGCGGCAAATGGACGACCTACCGAGCGATGGCGGAAGACGCGATCGATCGCGCGATCGCCGCGACCAAGCTGTCCACACGGCGCTCGCGGACGGCGACTCTGGCCATTCATGGGGGTGACGTCGATGCGTGGTCGAACGATCCAGCCGAATTGCTCGCGATGGGCGGCGACGGCGCCGATATCGACGGATTCGTGAGTGCGGTGACACGCGATGCCATGGCTCGCACCGTGGAAGACGTCCTGGCCCGGCGTTCACGTGCGCTGTATCTCGATGCTCGCGGGAGTATCGCGCTAGCGCCCGTAGTCGCTCGCACCCTCGCGCGCGAGCTCGGTCGCGACCCGGCATGGATCGAAAAAGAAATCGCCGACTTCAGCGCCCGAGCGACACGGTGGCTGCCGCCGCGGTAGAGCTACTCGGGTTCCACTTCCCCACCGCTCAGCGGATTGACGGCAATCACGTACTCCGCTACCGGTACGCCGCCGAGCAAGTGCTCTTGAATGATGCGCTCCAGCACTTCCGGCGTGCAGCCTCGATACCACGTCCCCTCCGGATACACCACTGCAGTCGGACCATCGCGGCAAATACGCAGACAATTCGCCTTGGTTCGTGCGATGCCGTTTTCCGAAACGCCCAGCTCTTTCAAGCGGCGCTTGAGATAGTTCCACGACACCAGCGAGTCTTCCTTGCGCGAACACTTCGGCTCGGTTTGATCCGCGCACAGGAAGATGTGCCGACGAAGCTTGCCGACACCGATCGCCTCGGCGGCGCGGCGGGTTTCGTCTTTATCCCGAATCTCGTCGCTCATTTGCGGTCGATCATGGTGGGGCTGCGCTGCGCGGTGGGCGTCAAGACGAGCTTCGTGATCATCACGTGCGGCGGCGTATTGGCCACGTACACCACGGCATCGGCGACATCTTCGGCCTTGAGCGGTTGATAGCCTTCGTACAGCTTGTTGGCGCGCTCGACATCGCGCAAGCGCACTTGCGAAAACTCCGTGTTGGCCGCACCCGGGTCCACGCTGGAGATGCGCACATTGGTGCCGAACATGTCCACACTCATCGCTTCCGTCAGCGCGCGCACCGCGTACTTGGTCGCGTTGTAGACGTTTCCCTTGGGATAGATCCAGTAGCCCGCCACACTACCGATGTTGATCACGTGACCCGCATTGCGCGCCACCATGGTGGGGAGGATTTCGCGCGTGACGTAGAGCAGCCCCTTCAGGTTGGTGTCGATCATCGTCTCCCAGTCGTCGACGTTGCCTTCATGGATGGGGTCGAAACCGGACGCCAGCCCCGCGTTGTTGACCAGCACGTCGACCGGGCGGTCGCGCTTCAAGACCGCGGCTGCCGCCGCATGCACCTGGTCGCGGTCGCGAACGTCGACTTGCTGCACGTTCACCTCGACCTGGGACGACTTCTCGATCTCCGCCTCGAGCGCCTGCAAACGATCGAGCCGCCGTGCCCACAATTCCAGGTGTGCGCCCTGCGCCGCGAACGCGCGCGCGATCGCTTCCCCGAAGCCCGCACTCGCACCGGTGACGAGGATATGTTTGTTTTGGAGTCGATTCGTCATGCGTGGCATGGTATCAGAGGTACCGCACGCTTGTCACTTCGCGGGTACTATGTTCACTCGATCCTCACGCTCCCCGACGTCGCATCGTTCAGCTCTCGTTCCAACTCCGCGCGGCGATCCTCGGGCACTCGCACTACGACCGTTACGGTCGTGTCAAATGTCTCGTCGCCGATGGTTCCGCCCGCCCGCTCGATGACTCGGCGTACAGCGTCCGCGTGCGAGTACGCAATCGTAATGCGCAGCGCGACGATGCTGACGCGTTCCGTCGTCGCCATCTCACGCAGAGCGTGCTGGACGGCTCCCGTGTACGCGCGCACCAGCCCGCCCTTGCCCAGTTTGACGCCGCCGAAGTAGCGCGTCACCACCACGACGATCTCGCCGATCCCCGAGTTCATCAAGACGGATAGCATCGGGCGCCCGGCGGTGCCGGATGGCTCACCATCGTCGCTCGCTCCGACGGCGTTGCTCGAACCGGGCGGTCCGGCGACGAAGGCGAAACAGTGGTGGGTGGCGTCGGGCATTTCGGTGCGGACGGATTCCACGAATGCGCGCGCCGCGGCTGGCGACTCGGCGCGTGCGACACTGGCGATGAAACGGCTCTTTTCGATGCGATCTTCGACGCGGACGGGGCGCGCGGGCACGCGATAGCGCCCGGAACGCTCGTCAGTCATCGTGTTCGACGGGAAAGCCGGCTTCGTTCCAGCCGCGGAAGCCTCCGTCCATGGAGACAACGTTGGTGTAACCCATCTTGCTGAGGTTGTCGGCTGCCAGTGCGGAGCGGTAGCCGCCGCCGCAGTACAGAATGATCTCGGCGTTGGGGTCCGGAATGACGCCCTCGATATCGCGCTCGATGACGCCCTTTCCCAGATGAATGGCACCCGCGATGTGGCCTTTGTCCCACTCGTTGTCCTCGCGCACATCGACCAAGTAGAACGTATCACCCTTCTTCTGCCGATCCCGCACGGTCTGCACGTCGGTCTCTTTCACGCGCGCCTTGGCGTCGCGCACGATGGCTAGAAATCCCTTCGCATGCTTCATTGTTTCTCCTTCAGAATTTGCCGCATGAAGGCGACCGCGGCATCGCGCAGCTCGTTCATGGCGTCTGCCGCCGTGCGGCCCGACTTCTTCAACACCGCGAGGGAATGGTCGCCGTGTTCGATGATGTGCAACGTTGCGCGGCTGCCGAGCGAGCTGCACATGGCGCGCATGAGTGTGATGTCGGCGAGGTCGTCGCGCGTGCCCTGCACGAACAACATCGGCAAATGCACCCGGTCGAGATGCGTGGCGCGCGCGGTGCTCGGGCTCTTGTGCGGGTGCAGCGGAAAGCCGATGAAAATGAGCCCACGCACGCCGGGGAGAATGGCGCGCGCCGCGGCTTGCGACGTCATGCGCCCGCCCATCGATTTGCCGCCGGCGAACAACGGCAGCTCTCCGAACTCCGCCGTCGCTTCGCGCACCGCCGTTTCCACGGTGAGCTCGAGGCGTGCCGGTGAATCGGGGGCGCGACGCCGCCCTTCCATATAGGGGAAGTTGTAGCGCAAGGTTGCCACACCGGCATCGAACAAGAGCGCGGACACCTCTTCGAGAAATTTGTGGCGCATGTCGGCACCGGCGCCATGCGCGAACACGTACGCCGCCCACGCGTCAGGGGGCGTGGCGATCAGCGCAGAGACGTCGCCGGCTCCCTCGGAAACATGCATTTTGTGCGGACGCGCTTTCATTGGATAGCGATCAGCGGACGTAGCTTGCCGCGTTGACGTCGATCGATGTGCCCGTACAGTGGTCGGCCAGACCGCTGGCGAGAAACACGACCAGGGGTGCGACGTCGCCCGGCTCGGTCATGCGGTCGAGCGCGATATCTTTCATCGCATAGTCCTCGCCGTAGCGGGCGATGAAGTCTGCCGCCATCTCGGTGCGCGTGAACCCGGGCGCGATCACGAACGATTTAACACCTTGCTTGCCGCAACCGCGCGCGATGGAGCGCGACAGCGCTACCATGCCGCCTTTCGACGCGGCGTAGGCGAGATACTCGGGCGTGTCGCCGCGGAACGCGGCGCGCGAGGCGATGAATACGATGCGCCCGCCGCCGTGCGCGGAAAAATGGCGCACCGCTTCGCGCGCGAGGATCCCGGCAGCGGTGAGGTTGACGGCAATCTGGGCGTCCCAGTCGCGGCGCCATTGGTCGAGAGGAAGGTCGACGCGCGATTCGATGGCGATGCCGGCGTTGTTGACGAGGAGGTCGAGTCCGCCGAGTGCTGCTACCGCGCGCGCGTGGAGGGCAGCGGCCGCGGCGCCATCGTCAAGATCGGCGGCAATGGCCACCGAACCGGTGGTACCGCCCACTACGGCTTCGGCGCCGGCGCGGTCGTTGCGATAGTGCGCGACGATGCGCGCGCCCGAATCAATGAGGGCGGCAGCGATCGCGCGCCCAATGCCGCGGCTCGCGCCGGTTACCAGTGCTCGCTGTCCGGTCAGGTCGACCTGCATGCGGGCGATGGTAACGCAAGTGCGCGAGCCGCGCTATGGGATCAGTCCCAGAGGCCTTCCTGCGTGAGCTTGCCGCGCGAGTAGTCGTCCACCTCGAGACCGGCCGCGAATCCATAGCCGGGCTCGAGTGGTTTCTCCAGCGTCATTGCGTCCTCGCCCACGTACTCGCCGTTGGCGCGCATGACCAGCTTGACCTTGGCACCCACGTTCGGCTCGTCGACGCGCAGCCACACCGAGCCCGAGGTGTTGGCCGGCACATCGATGGTGAAGGTGTGCTTGCCGGCGTCGATCTTCTGCCAGGCTTCCAGGTAGTCGTGGTTGACGTCGTCGATCATGGAGTTGGTCTCGAACGACGCCGAGATGACCGCCGGCTCGCTGGCCTCGGCTTCGATGACGACCGTGCCGCCCCCGCCTCCCCAGACCTGTGCCGGGATCTTGTCGGCGGTTTCGGAATCATTGCCGAAGAGCTTGTCTTGAATGGACCATATCGCGATGCAGATCACGACCCCGGCGATGGCGCCGAGCACTTTGCGAACGAGTGTCTGGAACATGTTGCTACCTCGGTGGACTTTGCCCGCCACTTCAAGCGACCCGCCTAACTCGCTGTCGTGTATCGGTCAACGACACCCTAGGGGCGGCAACAATTGCCGCTAGGAAGACGTCGCGCGATGCCGAGGGTCGGCGCGAAATGGTCGCGGGGGCAATTGCGGCTTTTGTGCCGAACGGGCGATCGGTGGGCTAAAAATCGAGCTCGGAGTCGTCGACCTCGGACGCGTCGTCGCGCCCCATTTCGTCGCGCTGCGCGGGGGTGATTTCCTGCCGGCCTTGGAAGCCGGTGTCGGTCTCGTGCCAGTACTGGATCTCGCGCTCGCCTATGTGCCAGCACAGGTAGACCCAGCGTCCTTGGTAGGTGGTGGGAAAGTCGACGAGTCCTTCCTCGATGCCGCCCAACGGCAAGCGCAGGCCGTGCGCGATGACACTCTCTTGAATGGAGCGCTGAATACCGCGCAGCGCGCGGTCGACGGTCTCGCGATGGGTGATGTAGTCCTTGTGGTCGGCGTTAGTGGGCTGGCGGACAGCGTCGCCCCACAACAACTCCAGCACTTCGATCTTCTTGGTGGCTTCGCGGATTTGGTACTTGTGCGCGTCGATCTGCTGGAACGCTTGCGTCAGCGTGGGCACGAGCGAGTTGGCTTCGCCGACGGTGAAGGCGTGGTGCGCCATGGCTACACCAACCCCGCGATCAATAGCACTCCGATAATGAACAACATTACTGTCACCAAACGGCGAATGGCGTTCATGGAGACGCGCGGGAGGACACGCGCGGCGAGAACAGCGCCGGCGGCAGCGCTGACCACAGCGCCGGCCACCAACAGCCAGCGTTCGCGAATCGGTCCGAAATCCATGTCGCGACCGTACTCGAAAAGCCGCGCCGCGTCGACCGCGCACGCAATCACGACACCGGTGCCGATGAACGCTTCCTTGCTGAGACCGCTGCGCACGAGGAACGCACTGCGCAAGGCACCTTGGTGCCCCGAGAGCCCGCCGAAGAATCCGCTCAGTCCGCCGCCGACGGGGAGATACCTGGGGTCAAAGGCAATGCGCGCGAGACGTGGAATGGTCTCCCACGCGGCAAACACCACGATGAGGATGCCGACCGCCACACCGATACGCGTCACCTCATGCTCGATCCCGAATAACCGGTAGGTCGCGATCGGGGGATCGTCCGCGAGGGAGACCAACACGCGCGCCCCAACGAAGCTCGCGAGGAAGGCAGGAAGTCCGAAGCGCCGCAGCACCGTCTTGTCGGCCCAGCGGCCGAAGAGTGCAAACTTGGTGAGATTGTTGCCGAAGTGCACTAGGGCAGTCATCGCCACCGCGATGGGTGTTGGGAAGAAAATGGCGAAAACGGGAAGCAGTAAGGTTCCCAGCCCGAAACCGGAAAACACCGTGATCATCGACGCGGCGAGTGCGACGACGCAGATGACCGCGGTTTCGATCATCGCTTGCCGGTAAACTGATACGGAAAACGATGCACGCCGCGCTCGGTGACGATGGCATCTACCAAGTCGGCGGGAGTGACATCGAAGGCGGGGTTGTACGCATCGACTCCGCTCGGGGCAGTGGCGATGCCGCCGAAGCGGATCACTTCGTCGTCGCCGCGGTGCTCGATGGGAATGTGGGCGCCGTCGGGAATCGCGCTGTCGATGGTGCTGGACGGGGCCACGACGTAGAACGGGACTCCGGCGCGGCGAGCGAGAATCGCGAGCCCCAGCGTCCCGACCTTGTTCGCCACGTCGCCGTTGGCGGCGATACGATCCGCCCCCACGAACACGCTCGCCACGTTGCCCGACGAGAGCAGCGACGCCGCCGCGCCTTCCACCAGCACGGTGACGGGAACATCGCGCTGCGCGCACTCCCACGCCGTCAAGCGCGCCCCCTGCAAGAGCGGCCGCGTTTCGTCGGCGAAGACGCGCACGCTGCGACCGTCCGCGGCCGCCGCAAACACGGCACCCAGTGCGGTTCCCCCACCTCCGCTGCACAACCCACCGGTGTTGCAGTGGGTGAGCACGGCGTCGCCATCGGCAATCAGGGTGGCCCCGTGCGACGTCATCGCTTCGCTCATCGCCAGATCTTCCGCCAAGATCGCATGCGCCTCGCGCTCGAGCACCGCTCCCAGGTCGGAGACATCGCCGGTGCGCGACGCGATCAACATGCGACCCAGGGCCCAGCCCAAGTTGACCGCCGTCGGGCGCGTGGCGGCGATCCGCCGCGCAGCGTCGTCGACGCGGTCGCGCAGGTTGCCGCCGCCCCCCTCGGAAATCGCCACCAGCAATCCGTACGCTCCGGCAATCCCGAGAGCCGGTGCGCCGCGCACGCGCAGCAAACGGATCGCGTCGCACACCGCGTCGACGGTGGTGAGCGAAAGAATTTCGTAACGCCCCGGAAGCAGAGTCTGGTCGATGATGCGCAGCTCGCCCTCGGCGAAACGAACGGTCGGCAGCGGCTCGAAGCGGGCCATGGTCAAACCTCGCGCAGCATGTCGAGCAGAAGTGCGACGGGCAGACCGACGACGTTGAAAAAGCAGCCGTCGATGGAGCGAATAAGACCGGCGCCCAATCCTTGCGCCGCGTACGAGCCGGCCTTGTCGCGCCCTTCTCCGGTGGCGACATAGGCCGCCGCTTCGTGGTCGGACAGCTCGCGGAACGTCACAAAGGTGCGGGCACTCTTCTCCATGTTGATGCCGCGCTCGTGGTGCTTGATCGCCACACCGGTTACCACCGTGTGCGTCCGCCCGGCCAAGAGGCGCAGAAACGCGCGTGCTTCCTCATCGTCGCGCGGCTTGTTGAGGATGCGGTCGTCGACAATGACCACGGTGTCGGCCGCGATCACGATAGAGCCCGGGCGACGCTCGCTCACGTAGGCGCCTTTCAAGGACGCTAGCCGCTGCGGCACCGCGTACGGCTCGTCGTGCGCGACGTCGTCTTCCAGGTGCTCGGGTGCGGGCTCGACGTCGAACTCGAAACCCAGCCCGCGCAAGATCTCGAGCCGCCGCGGCGAGCGCGACGCCAGCACCAGGTTGCGCTGCTGCTCGGGTGCGAGGAAGGGATTCATGCCGCGCTCTTTTCGACCCAGATCGTCACCGGGCCGTCGTTGACCAGTGCCACCTGCATGGAGGCTTGGAACTCGCCGGTGTGCACGCGGCCGGGGAGCAGCGCGCGCAATTCGTCGACAAAGCGGGTGTACATCGCGCGGGCCGCCTCGGGCGGAGCGCTGTCGTCGAAGCTGGGCCGTGCGCCCTTGGCGACGTCGCCGTACAGCGTAAACTGCGACACCACCAACATCTCTCCGCCGACTGCCTCCAGCGAGAGCGACATGCGCCCGGAGTCGTCTTCGAAGACGCGCAGCGACGACACCTTGCGCGCGGTCCATTGGATAGAGGTAGGCGTGTCGGTGTGCGCGAAACCCGCGAGCACCAGAAAGCCGCGCGCGATGCGCGCCACTTCCCTGCCATCCACACTCACGCTGGCGCTGGCTACCCGCTGCACGACCGCGCGCACGCTACACCTGCGCGCGCTGGCGGGCGAGGTCACCGGCGCGCGGGGGCGCGCTGCCGGCTTCCATCAGGTCGACGATGCGGAGGTCCGGGTACACGGTGCCCATGTAGACGTGCTTGCGCACGCGCACCGCGAGGTCGAGTGCCCGCCCGTGCAGGTCCTCGGGCGAAAACGGCCGGTCCCACTGGAACATGATGGCCGAGGCGCGCGCGCCGTTGGCATCGTGGAAGAAAAACTTCATGTGGCCGTCGCCCACGAGCGAGGTCTCGCGCGCGATCTGCACGTCGCGAATGAGCCACACCGGCTCGTCGTTGCCGGCGCCGAAGGGCTCGCAGCGCGCGAGGAACTTCAAGAGGTCGAGGTCGCACTCGGGGATGGCGAGCAAGGCGTCGATGGAGAGCGGCAGCCCGCGTTCGGGTCCGAGTACCGTGCGCAGCCGGTCATCCAGCGCGGACGCGAAGCGCGCGAAGCGATCCGGCTCCATGGTCAGTCCGATGGCCTGCGCGTGGCCGCCGTAGCGCACGAACAGCTCGCGAAACGGATCCAGCTGTGCCTTCAAATCTACACCGGGGACACTGCGCCCCGAGCCTTTCAACATGCCGCCGCTGGACGCCATCAAGATGGCGGGCCGGCCATATTGTTCCGCAATACGCGCGGCCGCAATACCCAGGACACCTTCGTCCCACGCGTCATTGGCAAGGACGAACGCTCCGCGCTCGTCCCGGTCCTGCATGCCCGCGATTGCGCCCGCCGCTTCTTCTTCGACTTGTTTCGTGAGCGCACGCCGGCGCTCGTTGTCGGTTTCCAAAATGGAGGCGAGGTGAAACGCCTGGTCCTTGGCGTCGACGCACAACAGCTCGAGCGCGGGCTTGGGCCGGGTCACGCGCCCCGGTGCGTTCAAGCGCGGTGCAAACGCGAACGACAAATGCCGCGCGTTGATCTCGCCCGCCGCCAGACGTGCGAAGTTGCGCAACGCTTCCACCCCGGGACGCGGCGACTGGTTCATGCGCTCGATTCCCAGGCGGGTGAAGTAGCGGTTTTCGCCGATCAGCGGAGCCACATCCGCGACCGTCGCGAGGGCCACCAAATCGATCAACGAGTCTGCGCTCACCGCGCCGCGAACACCGCTCGCCTCCAGCGCCTGCACCAACTTGAAGGCGACACCGGTTCCGCACAGCGACGCAAACGGATACGTCTCGCCGGGCCGAACCGGGTTGAGCAACACCCCCGCGACATCTCCGTCGACCGGGAGCAAGTGATGGTCGCACACGATCACGTCGATGCCCGCACTTTCCAGCCGGCGCAAGCGCTCTGCATCGGACGTTCCGCAATCGACCGCGATGAAGAGACCCACCTTCTGCTCCAACGCCCAGTCGATGGCGCGCTCGGCGACTCCGTAGCCGTCCTTGCGGCGGTCGGGGACGAAGCGGCTCACTGGCGAGTCGCCGCGATTCAGATAGCGATAGAGCAAGGCCGCGCCCGAGATGCCGTCGACGTCGTAATCGCCGTGCACCAGGATGGCGCGCTTCTCGCGCAAGGCGCGCTCCACCAGTGCGACCGCGTCGCGCATGCGCGCAAAGAGAAAGGGATCGTGGGCGTGATCGAGAGAGGGATCGAGGTACGCGCCGACCGCCGCGCAATCGGCGAACTCGCGCGACGCACACAGCCGCGCGGCCGCGGGCGAGAGCCCCAACGTGCGCGCGATCTCATTCGCCAACGCGTCGTTGGGGTCGTCCTTCACCACCCAGCGGTATTTGTTCATGCGGCGATTCTAATATGGTCCGAGCGGGACATAAGCCGAGTTCTGTTCCCCCGAAGGAGGACGATCATTTATCTGGGATGCCCGTTACCGGACACCTCGAGCAACCAACCCGAGAGTCGTAGCGAGGCGGAGCGCCTCTGCTCTCCTATTTGGTCTTGCACCGGATGGGGTTTACCATGCGGCCGTCGTCACCGACAGCCCGGTGAGCTCTTACCTCACCTTTTCACCCTTGCCTTCCCGGTTGGCCGGGGGACGGCGGTATCTTTTCTGTGGCACTTTCCCTGGAATTACTTCCGCTGGACGTTATCCAGCATCCTGCTCCGCGGTGCTCGGACTTTCCTCGGGATTCGGCCGAAGCCGCCCGCGATCGTCTCGCCCACTCGAACCGTAGGCATTATATGAAGGCCGAAGGACTTAGTCGAGTTCCTTCCCATCCAAGGCAAGGTTGACCAGTTTGTCGGTGTCGTGGTTCTGGGCGCGCGGCACGTGCTCGACCTCGACGGTATCGAACTCCTTCACTAGCTCGTGGACGCGGGTGTGCAAGCGCTGGAGCTCGGGGTGCTTGACCTTGTAGGACCCGTCGACCTGGCGGACCACCAGCTCGCTATCCAGGCGCAGCGTCACGACGCGCGCTCCCAGCTCGCGGCAAAGCCCCAACGCCAGCAGGACTCCTTCGTATTCGGCGACGTTGTTGGTCGTCTTTCCCAGGAGTCGCGCGCGCCGTAGCAGCTCCGCGCCCCCGGCATCGAGCACGATCGCCGCGCACGCCGCCTTGCCCGGGTTTCCGCGCGAGCCACCGTCGGCGTAAGCCACCAAGGCCAGTCCGCCTGGCTTGCTCTTCGCCTTCTTCTTCTTCGCCGGCTTTTTCTTGTCGGGTGTATTCGCAGGTGTGTGCGGATCTTTGGGCGGCTCTTCCTCTCGCGCCTTCGCCCACAGCTCGCGCTCGAGCTCCTTCATGATGCGCTCGAGCTCCGCCGCGCCAATGCCCGACTCAGCCGCCGCCACGGCGAGCGGTTTCCCGTGCGCGACTTTCTTCAGGACGTTGGCGAGCTTGGCCGCCAGGGCAGGATCAATTCGCATAGTGGACCAGAATGCGGCCGCACGCGGGGCAGGTAATGAATTGCTCGTTCTTGCGCACTTCCACCGCGAGCTGGGGCGGGAGCTGCTGGCGGCACACACCGCAGTGCTCGGCTTCGACGCGCGTCACCACCACGTCGCGGTGCTTTTCCGCCAGGCGCGCGTAGCGCTTGAGCAGCGGCGGACTCACCTCGGATAGGATCTTGGGCTTCTCACGCGCCAGATTCTCGACTTCGGACTCGATGTTGCCTTGCTGCGCTTCCAGCACTTGGCGCTCGGCGGCGCGCTTCGCGCGCTCCGCTTTCACGACTTCGCTGATTTTGGCGACGTCGTGCTGGGCCGCTTCGATACGGTCCATCAGGATGAGGAGCTGCTCCTCTTCGTCGCCGATGCGCTGCTCGAGGTTGGCGATCTCTTTCAGCATGGCGGTGTATTCCTCGTTCGTCTTCACCAGCGAGGTCTGGCCCTTGTACTTCTTGAGGTGGTCTTCGTGCTCGCGAAGGTTTTTCTCCGTGTTGCGCCGCTGGGCGGTCAGCTGCTCGAGCGACGCCTGTACCGCGTTTTCCTTGGCCTCCAACTCGGCGATGGCCTTGTCGACGGTGGCGATCTCAGCGGGGATTTTTTGCAGGGCGAGCTTGTGCGCGTGGAGCGAGGCCTCGATGCGGGCGACCGAGACGAACAGGTGGATATCGCGACGGATGTCGTTCATGTGTGAGCCCTGCAGAATATCACAGGTACGCGTCCCTCGTGGACTCAGGCAAAAAGAAATAATGGTGGGCCCACCAGGACTCGAACCTGGGACCAGGCGGTTATGAGCCGCCAGCTCTAACCACTGAGCTATGGGCCCGGTG
Organism: Candidatus Krumholzibacteriia bacterium; assembly: GCA_025923935.1. GTDB lineage: Bacteria > Krumholzibacteriota > Krumholzibacteriia > WVZY01 > JAKEHA01 > JAKEHA01. Next base: position 3,812 of record JAICFA010000007.1, on the reverse strand, counting down.
CGGCCAGAATAGCCGAGACACCGTGAACACGCAGTGCAAAAAAATCGGGCGCCGACTGGTTAAAGTCGACGCCCGATCGAGTCGAATCTAAGCACGCACGCTTAGATGATCTCCGTGTAGCCTTTCAGCTTTCGCGCCCGGCTGGGGTGCTGGAGCTTCTTCAAGGCTTTTGCCTCGATCTGGCGCACGCGTTCGCGCGTCACGTTGAAAATGGTGCCGACCTCTTCCAGGGTGCGCGGCGTACCGTCGCCGAGCCCGAAGCGGAGGCGTATCACTTTCTCTTCGCGGCGCGTGAGCGTGCTCAACACGCGGTTGAGCTGGTCGCGCAGCATGGCGTGCGACGCGGACTGCGCGGGAGACGCCGCCGACGTGTCCTCGATGAAGTCGGACAAGTTGGAGTCCTCGTCTTCGCCGATGGGACGGTCGAGGGAGATGGGCTCCATGCTCGCCTTCATCACACTCTTCACCTTGTCGAGCGGATACGCGAGCTTCTTCGCGACTTCTTCCGGGGTCGGGTCGCGGCCGTTCTCCTGCACCAGCTTGCGCTGCGCGCGGGAAACCTTGTTGATGGCCTCGATCATGTGGACGGGCACGCGAATGGTGCGAGCCTGGTCCGCGATCGCGCGCGTGATGGCCTGGCGAATCCACCACGTCGCGTAGGTCGAGAACTTGTAGCCCTTGCGATAGTCGAACTTGTCGACGGCACGCATGAGGCCGCTGTTCCCTTCCTGGATGAGGTCCAAGAACTCCAGGCCACGGTTGGTGTAGCGCTTGGCGATGGCGATGACCAATCGCACGTTGGCCTCGATCATCTCCTTCTTGGCGCGCTGCACCTGAATCTCGCCGCGGCGAATGTTCTCCGCGATCTTGTCGAGCTCCGCGATGGTGATGTTCTCATCCTTCTCGATGGTGCGGATCTCGGCGCGCAGCGAGCGCATCTTGCGCTCGAAGTCTTCCAGCATCTCGATCGACCAAGTCCCCTTGCCCTCGACCTTGACACTCTTGCGGCGTCCGGCCTTGAGCTTCTTGGACTGGGAGAGGATGTCGTCGTACGACAGCCCGACGAAATCTTCGTACTCGAGGAGCTTGGCCTCGTAGTCCTTCAAACGGTCGCGCTGGGCGCGAATCTTTTCGACGATCTTCTCCAACTGCTTGGGATTGAGCTGGAGCTTGATGTACTCCTCGAAGAGCTTGGCCTGGCGCGCCTCCAACGAGCGCTCCAGTACCGGACGCTTCGAGGCGGTCTTCTTGAGCTTGAGCTTTTTCTGCAGCTCGACGATTTCCTTGCGCAAGACGGCGATCTTCTTCACCGGACGGAAGCGCGCGGCGCGCTCCTTCTTGCCGGTGTACGACGGCGCCAAGCCGCCGGTCTCGACCTGCACCACTTCGTCGAGGCGCATGTCGCCCTTTTCCACTGCACGCGCCAGGCGCTGCAGCTCGCGAATGGGCGAGTCGAGCGAGAACACCGCCTTGGCGATCATGATCTGGCCGGCTTCGATGCGCTTGGCGATCTCGACTTCGCCTTCGCGGTCGAGCAGCGGTACCTTGCCCATCTCGCGCAAATACATACGCACCGGATCGTCGTACCGAATGACGGCCTTGACGTCCTCTTCGACCTTCTTGCTCTCTTCTTCCTTCTCTTCGCGGCGCTTGCGCGCCTCCACTTTGAGCTTCGCCTTCTCGGGCGTGTCGAAGAAGTCGATCTTCTCCTCGCTCAAGCGGTCGTAGAGAATGACGATGTCCTCGGGGCTGAAGTCCTCGCCCACGAGAGTGTCGATCTCGTGGTTGAGCACGAAGCCCTTCTCCTCGGCGAGATGCCGAATGTTATCCAACACGGTGTCGAATCGATCGCGTACCGTGGTGGCCGCCGCAGTAGCACCCGTATTTTTTGCTTTCGCACCCACTCGCCTCACAACTCCTCTAGTGCCTGTTTCAGGCTTTTGAAGTACTCGGCTATCGATATGGATTCTTCGCTCTCTGCCGGAACATTGAGAAGCCGTTCACGAAGCTGGTCTAGTTCGTCCTCAATCCGGCGCTTCTTTAGCTCTCGTAAATGATCTTTGAGAAGAGTGTCGATGTTCCCCGGTGGGACGGAGACAAGGGATATTTCGTTGGCAAAACCAGCGAGCCCGATCTCCTCTGCCCGACGTTGGAAGTCGCGACCCCTCAAATCAATATGGGCCTCCCGCATTGAGTCAAGCAGTTTGTAAAGCTTGCGGTTAGCCTCGTCCGAAAAATCTTCGATGTCGAGGGAGTCGATACTGTCGAGCGCCGATGGGGTGCCCTCCATAACCAGCCGGAGTACGAGGCGCTCGAGTGCCCTTCGTTTCTCTCCGGACCGGCTCGTTCCCGCATCAGACCCCGCACGCCGACCCCCATCGGCCATTGTCCCCGCGGGCCGAAGCAGCCTTCGCAGCCCCGCGGGATCGACCCCGACCACTCGCGCGAGCTCGCCGACCAGGACATCGCCTCGCAAAGGGTCGTCCGCCGACGAAATCGCCCCGACGATGCGGCGTATCATGTCTTCACGCTCGCGCGCGCTCGGGTTTCGATGCTGCATAGTATAGTCAAGGTATTCGAAGTATTCCATGTGACGGCCCAAGATTTCCGCGAACTCATTGGTCTTCATTGTTTTGCCCGCCGAATCGGGGTCCAAGCCGGGCGGTAGCGATACCACCCCGACTTCCACCCCTTCCGCCATCAGAAGCGCGCCTGAGATGAGGGCTGCATTGGCCCCGGCTTCATCTCCGTCGGGCAGGAGGACGACCCGCCGCGTCAGCCGCCGTACTCGCGCGGCGTGGTCGCGGGTGAGTGCCGTCCCGCACGTCGCCAGGGTGTTCTCGACTCCGGCGAGGTGAAGACGAATCAGATCGGTGTACCCCTCCACCAAATAGGCGAAGCGAGAGGCACGAATGGGGGTGTGGGCCCGGTCGAGGCCGTAGAACATGCGGCGCTTCTGGAAGAGCAGGCTCTCCGCCGAATTGAGGTATTTGGGCTCGCCGTTGCCCAAGATTCGACCGCCGAAGCCGACCACTCGCGCCTGGGGCTGGACGATGGGAAACATGAGGCGGTCGCGGAAGTAGTCGTAGTAGCCGCGCCCGCCATCGCGCGCCATGACGAGTTTGAGCTTGAGGAGCACGTCGCGCGGGATCCGGTGGGACATGGCCGCCTGGGCCAGGGCTTCGCCGTTGGCGGGCGCGTAGCCCAGCCCGAAACGACGCCACACCTCGCGCGGAATCCCGCGCCCTTCGAGATACTTGCGCGCCTTGTCGCCCGCCGCCGTCTTGACCAGCGAGTCGTGATAAAAATGCCCCGCGAAGGTGTTGGCCTGGAAAAGTGCCTCGTTCTCCGAGCGCGCGTCCTCGCCGGGCCGCGATTCCACGTCGATCCCCGCGCGCTTTCCCAACTCGCGCACCGCTTCCGGGAAGCTGACCCCGTCCATCTCCATCAAGAAGCTGAAAACGTTGCCACCCTTGCCGCAGCCGAAGCAGTGGTAGGTCTGCCGGTCGGGGCTGACGACGAAGCTGGGGGTGCGCTCTTTGTGGAAGGGGCAAAGCCCTTTGTAGTTGGTGCCAGCGCGCTTCAGGTCGACGTAAGCGCCGACCACCTCGACCACGTCGGAGCGGTCGCGCACTTGCTCGATGATGTGCTGCGGGATGGGCATGTTATTTCAAGCGCGCGATGGTCACCCCGGTGCCGCCCTCCATGGGGTCGCCGTAGCGGTGGGATGAGACGCGCGGGTCGCGCGTGAGCGCCTCGCGCACCGCCTTCGCCAGGACACCGGTGCCGAGTCCATGGATGATCTTCACCTC
>JAICFA010000006.1 GCA_025923935.1 Candidatus Krumholzibacteriia bacterium | reverse complement strand
GTCCCCGAGCAGAGGGTTGCCGGCGTGCGCCATGTGCACGCGTATCTGGTGCGTCCGTCCCGTTTTAGTGGTCACGCGAATATAGTCGAAATGATAATAGGTGTCTACCACGAAGACCTCCGTGCGCGCCGGCCGCCCGCCCGTGCTCACCACCGCCATTTTCTTGCGATGGACCGGGTGGCGGGCGATGGCACCTTCCACCGAGAGCGCGCGTGCTCGCACGTTGCCGACGACCACGGCGTGGTAGGTCTTCTCCAACTCGTGCGCCTTGATGGTCGCCGACAACGCGCGGTGCGCCGCATCCGTCTTCGCGAGCACGATGAGTCCCGAGGTGTCCTTGTCGAGACGGTGCACGACACCCGGGCGGTCGCCGCCGACGGCCGAGAGAGCGGTTCCGCGACCGAGCAGCGCGTTGACGAGGGTGCCATCCCAGTTGCCGTGTGCCGGATGCACCACCACCCCGGCCGCCTTGTTGACCACGACGATTGCGTCGTCCTCGAACACCACCGCGACGGGCAGCGACTGCGGCTCGGGCGCGGCGCTGCGCGGGCGCGGCAGGAGTGTGGTATCGACGACCACCTCTTCGCCTTCACGCAACGCGTAGCTGTCCGGTCGCGCGCGCCCATCCACGCGAATGCCTCCGCCCGCGTTGAGGGCCTGCGCTTGCGTGCGCGAGATGGCGGGAATGCGCGCGGCGCAGAAACGGTCGAGCCGCTCGCCGGCAGCGGCGGGATCGACGGTAATGGAGATGGTGGAGTTGGGAGAGTTCACGCCCGAAGCGCCGCCCCGACCGCTGGAGTTACACGTGCGGCGTCGCGTCCTCGCTGGCCACTTCTGCGGCGGGAGCCGGTGGCGCGGCGGCAGCGCTGTCGGCCACCGTGGGCCGGCCGGCGCGGTGCGGCATCAGGGCATACAGAATGAGCATGGAGGCGCCCACCGTGACGCCGATGTCGGCGACGTTGAACACCGGCCAGTAGTGGCCCTGAAACCCGATCTGGAGAAAGTCGACCACTTCGCCAAAACGCGCGCGGTCGATGAGATTGCCCACCGCCCCACCCAGGATGAAACCCAGCCAAATCCGCCGGGCGCGCTCTTCGCGCGGGAGCTTCATCCCCAGGTATGTAATGAGAACGGCGGCGATGACACTGGCGCCGATGAAAAAAGCACGGCCGCCCTGGAACATACCGAAGGCGGCGCCGGCATTTTTTACCAATGTGATGTTGAGGAAGCCGTCGATAATCACATAGTTCTGGCCGTTGCTCCAGAACAGGTACTTCGTGATCTGATCGACGACGACGATCAAGATCGCGGGCAGGAACAACGCCACGCTAGCTCCTCTGCAGGCGCTCGAGCTTCGACTGGCACTTCACGCACAAGCGCGCGGCCAAGAACGCCTCCAGGCGGCGCGGCGGAATCTTTTCGCTGCACTCCTCGCACACACCGTAGGTGCCCTTGTCGATGCGCCGCAGCGCATCCTCGAGCGCCATGAGGTAGTCGGTACCCTGGCTGGCGTGCAGAAACGCCTGTTCCTGCTCAATGGCGTCGCTGCCGATGTCGGCCATGTGGTTGGAGTAGCTCTGATTGCCGGACTGGCTTGCGGCCATCCCTTGAATTTCCTTCATGTCGACGCGCTCCCCGACGCGCAGCCGTTCGTCCTCGATGAGCTTCTTGTATCGCTGCAGATCCTTCTTGTTCATGCTCGCAAGCCTTTCTAGAATAATGATTTACGGCAGAGCGCCGGCGTCAAAGCGAACGTAAGATAGTACTGCCCCTCGCAACTGTCAATCCGATTTCTGGAGCCACACGGTGACCGGCTCACCATCGAGTTCGAATTGCGCGCGGCCGCTCCAGTCCGCCGGTCCGCGCGCCACCTCGCGCGCCAAGGTCTCGTCGGCGATCAAGACACCCTGTACCTCGAACACGCGCTGCACGTGCGTGCCGCCGTCGTAACGCAGACGGATGCGGTCGGTGACGTCGAGACCCGACTGCTTGCGCAGATTCTGCAGCCGGTTGATCACTTCGCGCGCGTCGCCCTCGAGCTTGAGATCGTCGTCGATGGCGAGGTCGGCGACGACTGTCAGACCGCGCTCTTCGCGCGCGCCGAAGCCGGCCACCGGTGTAGCCGCCACGGTGGCGTCTTCGCGCAGCACGGTAACCGCTTCGCCGCCGTCGTGGAGCGCGAGCAAGGCGCTCCCCTTTTCGCCGAAGCGGAGCAGCGACGCGGTGTCGAGCTTCTTGATGGCATCGGCGATGACCGGCACGCGCTTGCCGTACTTCTTCCCCAGCACCGGAAAGTTGGGCGCGGCGGCGAGTGTTACGAACCGCTCGAGGTGGTCGACGCGCTCGAGAGCGCGCACGTTGAGCTCGTCCTTCACCAGTGCGACGACCTCGTCGTTGGCGAAGAAGCGATCGAGTCGCGCAGCGTCGGTCGCGTGCACCAAAACGCGCGCGAGCGGCTGGCGGACGCGCACCCCGGTGTCGTTGCGCACCGTCCGCCCCAGCGATGTCACCTCGAGGGCCACCTCCATGGTGGCTTCGAGCTCCGCGTCGATGGCACTCGCATCCGCGCGCGGGAAGTCTTCCAGGTGGACGCTGTGCTGCGCCGATTGCTGCGGAGTCACGCCGCGCAGAGCGAGATACAACTCCTCCGCCAGGTACGGCACGAGCGGCGCCAGCAAACGCGCGGTTCCGTCCAGCACGGTGTGCAGCGTGTGGTACGCCGCCGTCTTGTCGGGCCCCGCGGTTCCCTTCCAGAAGCGCCGCCGCGATCGGCGCACGTACCAGTTGGAAACGTCGTCCAGCACGAAACGCTCCAGCGAGCGCGCTGCGCGCGTGGCGTCGTACTCGTCCATGCACTGTGTCACGTGCGCGACCATGCTGTGATAACGGGACAGAATCCAGCGATCGAGAAGGGAGCGTGCTCCCGTGTCGGGGCCGTGCCGGTATCCGTCGACCGCGGCGTACATCGCAAAAAACGCGTACACGTTGCGCAGGTTCTCCAGCATCTTGCGCGCGGTGTCCTTGACCCCGTCGCGGTCGAAGCGCGTCGGGCTCCACGGCGGGCTGGTGGTGAGCAAGTACCAGCGCAGCGCGTCGGCACCGTCGGCGTTCAAGATGTCCCACGGCTCGACGGCGTTGCCCTTGCTCTTCGACATTTTTTGTCCGTGCTTGTCGAGAATCAGCTCGGTGGTGAGGCAGTTGCGGTACGGGCTCTTGCCGGTGAGAAACACCGAGATGGCAAGCAGCGAATAGAACCAGCCGCGCGACTGGTCGATGCCTTCGCAGATGTAGTCGGCCGGGAACTGCGTCTTGAACATCCCCGACTCGTCCCACGGGTGGTGATACTGCGCGAAGGGCATGGCGCCGGAGTCGAACCAGACGTCGATCACTTCCTTGACGCGACGCATCGATCCGCCGCACGCGCACGTGAGCTCGATTTCGTCGACGTAGGGCCGGTGCAGGTCGAGCTCGTTCTTGGGAAACGCGACGGCACGCTCGCGCAGCTCGTCGATGCTGCCAACCGCATCTTGTTGGCCGCACCCGGTGCACGTCCAAATATTGAGAGGCGTTCCCCAGTAGCGCTCGCGCGACAGCGACCAGTCGACGTTGTTCTCCAGCCAATTGCCGAAGCGGTGCTCGCCCACTTCCTTGGGGACCCAGTTGATGGTCTTGTTCGCCTCGATCATGCGGTCTTTGTACGAGGTCGTGCGGATGTACCACGCCGGCCGCGCGTAATACATGAGCGGTGTCGAGCAGCGCCAGCAAAACGGATACGAGTGGGTAATTTTGCCGCTCTTGTATAGCCGCGAGTTCTGCTTGAGCGCCTTCACGATCGACGGATCCGCGTCCTTGATGAACTGGCCCTTCCATTCGCTGACACCGTCGACGAAACGCCCATTGGGGGCGACCGCTTGGATGAGCGGAACCTCGTGCTCGCGGTGCAGGCGATAGTCGTCCTCGCCGAATGCGGGTGCGATGTGCACGATGCCGGTACCGTCTTCCAGACTCACGAAGTCGCCCGCCACCACGCGAAACGCACCCGGTGTGTCGGCGTAGTACGGGAACAGCGGTTGATAGCGCGCGCCCACGAGCTCGCTGCCCTTCATGGTGGCGAGCACTTCGTATTCGCCCTCCAACACCGCGAGCCGCGCCTGCGCCAAGACGAGAGTGCGGCCGTTGTGCACCACGCGGGCGTAATCGTGATCTGCGCCGACCGCGAGGGCAGCGTTCGAGATGAGCGTCCACGGTGTCGTGGTCCACACCAGAAAGTCTTCATCGGCATCGGCGCGGTGGAACATCACAAACACCGACGGGTCGGTGGCATCCTTATAGCCCTGGCTCACCTCGTGGCTGGACAAAGAGGTCTCGCAGCGCGGACAGAACGGGACAATCTTGTGCCCCTGGTAGACGAGCCCCGCCTTCCAATACTCCTTCAAGATCCACCACACCGACTCGATGTACGAATTGTGGTAGGTGACGTAGGGATGCTCGAGGTCCACCCAAAACGCGATGCGCTTGGTGAACGCCACCCAATCTTTCTCGTAGCGGAAGACGCTCTCGCGGCACTTGCGATTGAACTCCGCGATGCCGAATTCCTCGATCTGTTCCTTGCGCTCGATGCCGAGCTCGCGCTCGACTTCGATCTCGACCGGGAGCCCGTGCGTGTCCCATCCCGCTTTGCGCACCACGCGTCGTCCGCGCATGGTGTGGTAGCGGCACACGAGATCCTTGCACAGGCGCGCGATGACATGGTGCACGCCGGGGCGGCCGTTGGCCGTCGGCGGGCCTTCGTAGAACACGAACGCGTTCTCGGCCGGGCGGTTCTCCACGCTGCGCTCGAAGACGCGCTCGCGCTCCCAGAACGCGGCAATCGCTTCCTCGGCGGCGGGGACGTTCTGGCTCGATCCAAGTTTGGGATATGAAACTAAGCTCATAAGTACGGACACGCCGCCCGACGGTGTGTCGGTTACGCGCGCTTCAAGTATTCGATGACGAACGCGCGCAGTTTCGGCTCGGCGGCATGGGCGGTCGCGATGATCTTCGCGATGTCGGCGGCCTCGAGCGCGTCGGGTTTACACAAGTCGGTCACGACACAGATGCCCAGCACCTGCATGCGGGCGTGAACGGCTACCAGATTCTCGGGCACCATCGACATGCCGACCACGTCGGCGCCGATGCGCGCGAGGAAGCGGTACTCGGCCGCGGTCTCCAGGTTCGGCCCGGCCACCGCGACCAAAACGGCGCGGCGCAGCGGTGTCCCGAGCTCGAGTGCGACGCGCTCGGCGAGCTCGCGGCGCACGCGGCTGTAAGGCTCCGACATGTCGGGGAAACGATCGCCCAGCCGGTCGTCGTTCCAACCGATGAGCGGGTTGTCGCCCATCAGATTGATGTGATCGGTGACCACGACGAGGTCGCCCAGGTCGAGATGCGGGCTCATGCCGCCGACGGCGTTGAACACCACCAGCTCGTCTGCACCCAGCGCGCGCAAGACACGCACCGGAAACGTGACGTCCTGCATCGAGTAGCCTTCATAATAATGAAGGCGCCCCTGCATCGACGCGACCGGCTTTCCTCCCAGTGTCCCGAGCACCAGGTTGCCCTTGTGGCCTTCCGCAGTGGAGCGCACGAAGTGTGGAATGTCCGCGAACGGTACTACCGCTTCGACGTCCATGGCGTCGGCCAAATCGCCCATGCCCGTCCCCAACACGAGCCCGAAGCGCGGGCGCGTCTTGGCGCGTGCGCGCACGAACGCCGCTGCTTCTTCGATTCGCTCGTAGAGCCCGCGCATGAGGGGCAGCATGATAGCAAAAGCGGTACGACGCGGGCACGTCAAAACGCCGCGCGCGGACGGGCAGTTCCAGGGGAGGATCGGGGCTAGCGGCCGCGGTCTTCGTTCTGACGGAGGGTCGACGCGATGTTCTGCAGGTCGCGGCGGAACTGATCCATGTTCCACTCCGATTCGCCTGCCACCGGCTGCGCGGCGGCCGGATCGGCCGCTCGCGGCGCGGGGGCTTCGTCGTTGGCGGAGGGAATGCCCGCGCCCGATTGCAGCACGTCGCGCTGCCCCTGCGACAAGCGGTCGAGAATCTCGCCGAAGCCGGGCATCGTTTCCGCCGGCGCGTCTTCGCGATCGGCCCGCTCTTCGAAAATACTCGAAGTACGCTGCGGCAGCGTGTCCGGATTGGAGGCGCCGAACAATCCCGCGGCCCGCGTCGGCGCAGCACCGCGAGGTTCAGAGGGGCGGACGTCCTCACCCGCGGCACGGTCTTCCGCTTGGAAGTCGCGCGCGGCAGACTCGATGAATTTCACGTGCGAATCGGCCACCACCTTCATCCTGGCAAGGTTGGCGTCACGCTGCGAGCGCAGGCGCTGAATCTCCTGGCGCAGACGTGCGCCATCAGCGGTGATGTCGCGCAAGGCCTTCTGTGCTTCGAGCTGCGCTTCTTTGACGATGAGGGTCGCTTCGCGGCGCGCGTTGTCCTTGGCTTCGAGAGTGACGCGCTCGGCGGTGAGCAGCGTGTCGCGCAGCGTGCGCTCGATCGAGCGGTACTCCTGCACCTTGTCGTCGAGCTCGAGCAGACGCTCGCGCAGCGCCTTGTTGTCGTTGAGCACGGCTTCATACTCATCGGCCACGGTCGAGAGGAACGCGTAGACCTCATCCGCATCGAGGCCACGCATGGCCTTGCGGAATTCCTGCTTACGAACATCCAGTGGAGTGATGCGCATTTCGAAAACCCTCCTCGCTCGTGGTCTGTCGGCCGGGATCGTGTGCAATCGCCACGCCCGCCCGCAACGCCACCGCTAACAACTTCTAGCGGAACCAGTTGCCGCCGCGGATGGGCGTCCTCCGGCTCGACCGCCATCGGCAGAATACTAAGAACACCGCCCGGGTGGTAAGATTTTTTTCACCATGGTGTTCCCCTGGGCTAGCGTCTCTCCCCGGTGATACACCGGCCCACACGGATCATCGTCGAGCCTTCTTCGATGGCCATCTCGAAGTCGTCGCTCATGCCCATGCTGAGAATGGGGAGCTTCTTCCCGGTCGCGGCGCGAAGCTCCTCGGAAAGCCGGGCCAGCATTCGGAAGCACGCCCGCGTGTCGCCGTTTTCGAGCGGCCCGATGGTCATCAGGCCGTCCCAGTCGAGACGTTCGCACGCGCATAGCGCGTCGGCGGCGGCGCGAGCGTCCGCAGGAGCAACGCCATGCTTGCTGGATTCGCCGGACGAGTTCACTTCGAGGAGAACGCGCGCGCGCAGACCGCGCTCGCCGGCGACCCGGTCGAGCGCTTGGGCGATGCGAACGCCGTCGATGGCGTGGACGAGGTCCACGCGCCCGACCACTTTGCCGGCTTTGTTGCGCTGCAGCGGACCGACGAGATGCCACCGGCAGTCGAGTCCCGCGAGCGCCTCTTGCTTGGCGAGGAGCTCCTGCACGCGGTTTTCGCCGATATCCGGTACACCGGCCGCAACCACCTCGCGGACCACGGAGGCATCGAAGGTTTTCGTGACGGCCACCAGCGTGATCTCTTCGGCACTGCGGCCGCAGCGTGACGCCGCGGCTGCGAGCCTTGCGCGCACGCGCGCGACGTTCTCGGAGATGGGGGTCATGGGTCCAGATTGTCGTCCGTCGTTATCCACGAGCTATCCACCGAGATTCCACATTGCTGCCTGGCGTGGCAAGACTTATCTTACGATGGGGCAAGGGGATAACCTACGCGAAGATAAACATTTCACAACCCGGAGAATCTCTTGACGCCCCCAGGGGGCATCCGTAATATGGCCAAACCTCAATCGGTTGGGGGTTGGTCTGCCGGCCCACCCAACATGTTGCGTTAATCACCGCAACGAGTTACGTGGGCCGCCACCGGGATCAAGACCACCGCTTGGGCTCTAACCCATTACAATTGCTAAGGTTAGAACGGTCTTGGCCCCTCAGGCCGCTAGGAGAGCTATGGAAATCACCAAAATCAAGAAGCGCAACGGCTCGATCGTCGACTTCGACCGCACCCGGATCGAGCACGCCATCGAGAAGGCGTGTGTCGCCACCGGTGTGACCGTTGCCACCGAATTCTATTCATCGGTGACCGACGACGTCACCGACCTGATCGAGCAGAAGTTCGAAGAGCGCATTCCCGGGGTGGAAGACATCCAGGACGTCGTCGAGATGATGCTCGCCGAGCGCGGCCTGTTCGAAGTGGCCAAGGCCTACATCCTCTACCGTAAGGAGCGCGAAGCGGTCCGGCGTCACAAGCAGGACGAGCTCCTGGAGCGCATCGACCGTCGCGAGATCAAGGTCGTCAAGCGCAGCGGCGAGACGGTCGAGTTCACCATCGCCGAAATCGAAAAGGCGATCACGAACTGCTGCATCGGTCTCGAGGGCGAGATCGACGTTATCGGTATCCTGCGCGATACCAAGCTCGGGCTCTACGACGGCATCAAGACGGCCGAGATCAACCAAGCCGTCATCATGGCCATTCGTGCCCGCATCGAGCGCGACCCGGTCTATTCCACGCTGGCCGCGCGCTTCCTGTTCAACGACCTGTACAAGGCCGTGCTCGGCATGGACGAGTTCGCCGACGAGTTCGCGGACGCGCACCGCAACGGCTTCGCGCACAAGATCCAGGCGGGTGTGGAAGCGGGACGCCTCGATCCGCGCCTGCTCGATTATGATTTGGTGCGTCTGGGTGCGGAGCTCCGCCCTGAACGCGATTCTCTGTTCGCCTACTTGGGCGCGCAGGTGCTCTACGACCGCTACTTCCTGAAGAGCCTGAAGCAGGAGATTCTCGAGACACCGCAGTACTTCTGGATGCGCATCGCGATGGGGCTGGCCTTGAACGAACCCCACGACCGCGAAGACTGGGCGCTCAAGTTCTACGATGTGATTTCGTCGCTGCACTACGTGCCGTCGACGCCCACACTCTTCCACTCGGGCACCAACCATCCGCAGATGAGCTCGTGCTACCTCACCACGGTAAAGGACGACTTGTCGCACATTTTGAAGTGTGTGGGCGACAACGCGCAGTTGTCGAAGTGGTCGGGCGGCCTGGGCAACGACTGGACGAACATCCGCGGCACCGGTGCGTTGATCAAGAGCACCAACGTGGGCAGCCAGGGCGTGGTCCCCTTTTTGAAAATCGTCGACGCCACCACCGCCGCCATCAATCGTAGCGGCAAGCGACGCGGGGCGACCTGCGTCTACCTGGAGTGCTGGCACTACGACTTCGAGGACTTCCTCGAGCTGCGCAAGAACACGGGCGACGAGCGCCGCCGCACCCACGACACCAACACCGCCAGCTGGATTCCCGACTTGTTCATGAAGCGCGTGCTGGAGGACGGTCCGTGGACGCTGTTTTCGCCCGACGAGACGCCCGACCTGCACGATTTGTACGGCCGCGCCTTCGAGCTACGCTACCAAGAGTACGAGCGCATGGCGGCGGCGGGCGAGATTCGCCTGCATCGCACGCTGCGCGCGGTGGATCTGTGGCGCCGCATGATCACCATGCTGTACGAGACCGGCCACCCCTGGATCACGTTCAAGGATCCGTGCAACCTGCGCTCGCCGCAGGACCACGTCGGTGTCGTGCACAGCTCGAACTTGTGCACCGAGATCACGCTCAATACGTCGATGGACGAGACCGCGGTGTGCAACCTGGGCTCCATCAATCTCTCGCGCCACATCGAGAACGGCGCGCTCAACCGCGACCGCCTGAAGTACACCATCAAGATGGCGGTGCGCATGCTCGACAACGTGGTCGATTTGAACTTCTACCCGACCGAAGAGGCGCGCCACGCGAATCTGCGCCACCGCCCCATTGGCCTGGGTATCATGGGCCTGCAGGACGCGCTCTACATGCTCAACCTCCCGTTCGACAGCGAGGGCGCGGTGGAGTTTTCCGACCGCTTGCAGGAATTCATTTCGTATCACGCCATCTTTTCCTCGTCCGAGCTGGCCGAGGAGAAGGGCGCGTACGAGTCGTTCCAAGGCTCGAAGTGGGATCGCGGCCTCTTTCCCATCGATACGGTGGAGCTGCTCGAGTCCGAGCGCGGCTTGTCGACCGGTGTGGACCGCCGCTCGGAGATGGATTGGGCGCCGGTGCGCGCGCATGTGCAGCAGCACGGGTTGCGCAACTCCAACATGATGGCCATCGCACCCACCGCCACCATCGCCAACATCGCTGGTTGCGTGCCGTCCATCGAGCCCATCTACAAGAACATGTACGTGAAGTCGAACTTCAGCGGCGAATTCACCATCATCAATCGTTTCCTGGTGAGCGACTTGAAAGAGCTCGGCCTGTGGGACGAGGACATGATGGAAAAGGTGAAGTACTACGACGGTAGCGTGCAGCGCATCGACGAGATTCCCGCCGAGGTTCGTGCCAAGTACAAAGAGGTGTTCGAGATCGATCCGGTGTGGATCGTCAAGCACGGCGCCCATCGCGGCAAGTGGATCGACCAGAGCCAGTCGGTCAACATCTTCACCACCAGCACGTCGGGCAAGCAGATCTCCGACACCTACATCTTGGCGTGGAAGATGGGCTTGAAGACCACGTACTACTTGCGCACGCTGGGCGCGTCGTCGATCGAAAAATCCACGCTCGACTCGAAGAGCAAGAAGTTCGCGGGTGCGGCGCACGTCGCCGCCGAGACCGTCCCGGCCACGCAAGTGGCCAAGGCGTGCTCGATCGAGGACCCGACCTGCGAAGCGTGCCAATAGGCAGCGCGTGAAGGAGCATCGGATGGAACGACCTAGCGAAAAACTTCTGCTCAATTGCTCGGCGACGGATCCCAACAAGATCCTGCCGATGAAATACAACTGGGCGCGCAAGCACTACAAGGACGGGGTGGCCAACAACTGGACGCCGGAAGAGGTGAACATGCAGAAGGACGTCGAGATGTGGAAGAGTCCCGACGCCCTCACCTCGCACGAACGTCGGCTGGTGCTGTGGAATATGGGGTTTTTCTCTACCGCCGAGAGCCTCACCGCCAACAACATCGTGCTCACCGTCTACCGGCACGTAACGAACCCGGAGTGCCGGCAGTACTTGTTGCGTCAGGCGTTCGAGGAAGCGATCCACACCGACACCTTCATCTACTGTTGCGACACGTTGGGCTTGGACCCCGACGACGTCTACAGCATGTACATGAGCATCCCCAGCATCAAGGCCAAGGACGACTTCGTCATCGACATCACCAAGTCGATCCTCGACCCCAATTTCAGCACCGAAGGCCGCGAGAACATTCAGAAATTCGTACACGACCTGGTGGGCTTCTACGTCATCATGGAAGGCATTTTCTTCTACGCCGGCTTCGTCATGATGCTGTCGTTCCTGCGGCAGAACAAGATGGTGGGCGTGGGCGAGCAGTTCCAATTCATCCTCCGGGACGAATCGGTCCACCTTGCTTTCGGCTGCGATCTCATCAACAACATCGTGATCGAGAACCCGGAAATCTGGACGGAAGATTTCAAGGCGACCTTGGTCGCCAACATCAAGCGCGCGGTGGACCTCGAGCACGCTTACGCGTGCGATTGTTTGCCCAAGGGGATCTTGGGCCTTAATGCCGATGCGATCCACCAGTACGTCAAGTACGTGGCGGACCGCCGGCTGGAACGGATCAACCTCCCCAAGCAATACAACGTCGCCAACCCGTTCCCGTGGATGAGCGAAGTCATCGACTTGAAGAAAGAGAAGAACTTCTTCGAGACGCGCGTCACGGAGTACAAGACGGGCGGCGTCTTGAGCTGGGAGGAGTGAGGCCCGGCGGGTAATCGACCGCCGAACTCTAACGCCCCGCCTTCGCCCGGCGGGGCGTTTTCTTTTCCACTTTGGACCCGAAAGCGCGCCGCGATATACTGGCGTCCATCTTCCGAGGTGTGATTCTGCTCCATGCGTTCTTGACCATCGGCCGGGTGTTGCACGAAGTGCGCGTGCTCTTCGGCCAGCGGCTCGTTCCGCTCATGGCGGCGGGGCTTGCCTTCCATCTCCTGCTGGGCTTGATCCCGTTCCTCTTCATCACCACCGCTGTCGCGGGCTGGGTGTTCCGCAACCAGCCGGTCAGCAACAGCAACCTCTACGACACGCTGCTGGGGCTGCTTCCGCCCGGTGCCGGCGAAGCGGTGCTCGAGAACATCGCGCAGCTGGTACAAAGCTGGCAGGGTTTCGGCATCCTCGGCTTGGTCTCGCTCTTCTTTGTCGCCGCGGGCTTGTTCGAGTCGTTGGAGTGGAGCATCAACGGAGCGATGGGTTCGCGCCGCAAAGTCGGGTTTCTCAAGCGCCGCTTGCTGACGCTGGCCTACGTGATGGGTGCCATGCTGTTTTTCTCGGTGGCCGCGGTGGGCGACTACGTGTTCCAGCTCGTGCTCGCCGCACCCGGTGTGTCCGAGCTGGCTTCGTGGGTGTCGATTCCGCGGCGCGCATTCTCGATGGGCTCCTTCGCGGTGTTCTTGCTGATCCTTTACTTGTCGATTCCGGCGCGGCGTCCGCAAGTGGTGCGCGCGGTAGTGGTGGCGATGGTGGTGGCTGCGGTGTGGGCGGTGTTCCAAAAACTGGGTGCCAGCGTGACGGTCGCGATCTCGCGACGCCACGCGGTGTACGGCGCCCTCGCGGGCGGTGCGCTTTTCCTTACATGGATGTACCTGCTCGCCATGTTTATCTTGCTCGGAGCCCTGGTGCTCGACGTATGGGCGCGCGCCGCCGAGAGACTTCCCCTGGACGCGGAAACCGGCTGGTCCGAAGGGATCAGCTAGCGGCCGCGGCATGAACACCGCCTCGGGCGTCGTAATCGTCGGCGGCGGGTTCGGCGGCTTGTACGCGGCCAAAGTGCTGGCCCGCGCCGGTGCTCGGGTCACCGTCATCGACCAGCGCAACTTTCACCTCTTTCAACCGCTCTTGTATCAAGTCGCAACCGGCGGATTGTCGCCCGGCGACATCGCCTCGCCCATTCGTGCGGTGCTGCGACGCGGCCCGCGTACGCGCGTCATCCAAGCGGAGGTCATCGACGTGCTGCCCAATGAGCGCGTCCTCCACCTTCGCAATCACGATCCCGTCACGTACGACATCCTGATTGTTGCGACGGGCTCACGCACGTCGTACTTCGGCCACGATGAATGGGCTCCCCACGCCACCGGCATGAAGACTGTCGAAGACGCTATCCACGTTCGCGCGCGCGTCTTGAATGCCTTCGAACGCGCCGAGGTCGAGGAGGATTCCAAGCAGCGAGAGTTTCTCCTGACCTTCGTCGTGGTCGGTGGCGGACCGACCGGCGTGGAGCTGGCGGGGGCGATCGCCGAGCTCTCGCGCACCACGCTCGTGCACGACTACCGCGCGTTCGATCCACGCCAGGCGAGCGTGATCTTGTTGGAAGCCGGCGAACGGATACTGCCCGCGTTTCCGCCCGATCTCTCGGCGAAAGCCGCCGTGTCGTTGCAACGGCTGGGCGCGGTGGTACGCACCGGCACGCTGGTGACGTCGGTGGATGCCAACGGCGTCGAGATCGTGCAGGCGGGAAACCAGGAGCGCGTCGATGCCGCCACCGTGTTATGGGCGGCCGGCGTGACCACCGCCGAGTTCGGCGATGTCGTTGCGCATCGCTTCGGCGCCGAGCGCGACGCCAGCAAACGCATTGTCGTCACCCATCATTTGACGCTGCCCGGCCGCGACGACGTGTACATCATCGGCGACCTCGCGCGCGCGGCGGGTCCCGGATCCCAACCACTTCCCGGCTTGGCACCGGTGGCCATGCAGGAAGGCGCCTACGTCGCCAAACACATCCTGGGGCGCACCGACCGTCCCTTTCGCTATCGCGACAAGGGCCAGCTCGCGGTCATCGGCCGCAACGCCGCCGTGTGCGACCTGGGACGCGCCCGCTTTTCCGGATTTCCCGCCTGGTTTCTATGGGTGTTCGTGCATATCGGCTATCTAATCGAGTTCGACAACAAGGTGCTGGTCATGGTGCAATGGGCCTTCGCGTACATCACGCGCAATCGCGGCGCACGACTCATTACGGGCAAACCGGAGGCGGGGTGATCGATGCAGAAGCACGAATTCGGCAACATCAAGGGACTGCTCACCGACATGGATGGCGTGTGGTTCGTCGAGGACCGCGCGCTCCCCGGTGCCATCGACACACTGGCGCGCTTGCGCGCGCGCTCGATTCCGATTCGCTTCGTCACCAATACCACCACCACCACGCGCGCGCAGATGGCGCGCAAGATGCTCGAGATGGGATTCGACGTGGAGGAGTCCGAGTTCGTGACCACGCCCACCGCGGCGGCCTCGCTCATGCGCCAGGCCGGTATCGAGCGCGTGAAGCTCGTCATCTCACCGTCCATTCGCAACGAATTCCCCGGCCTAACCAACAATCAACCGTACCAAGCGATTGTTATCGGCGACATCGGGCGCGCGTGGAACTATGACCTCATGAGCGAGCTCTTTCGCATCGTGATGGACGGCGCCGAGATCGTGGCGCTGCACAAGGGGCGCTACTGGCAAGTGGCGGACGGCTTGGCGCTCGATATCGGTGCGTTCGTGGCGGGGCTCGAGTACGCCACCGGGAAGACGGCGGCGGTGGTCGGCAAGCCCTCGCCGGCGATGTTCTACGCCGCCATGACCGAGCTCGGGATGGAAGCGGACGACGTCGTCATGATCGGCGACGACATCTACAACGACATTGCCGGCGCGCAAGCGGCCGGACTGCGTGGTGTGTTGGTGAAGTCGGGCAAGTATCGCGAGAGCGCGGTGGCGAGAAGCGGTGTCACGCCCGATTTAGTGATCGAGTCGATCGCCGATCTTGCGCTCTTCTAATCGCTGCCCGGACTGTCGAGATCGAGCACGATCTTCCACGCACCATCCGGCATTCGTTTCCAAATGCGCAACGTGTAGCTCGTCGACGTTTTTTCGTGATAGGTCACGTCGCAGCGGCCGACGGTGAAGCCGAGATCGCCCGCCCGCGATACTTCCGTCGACGTCGTTTGCAGGTGGTGTTCACCGGATCGTTTCGCGAGCAAAGCGCGCGCGTTCTCTCTCCCCACGGCCGGCAACTCCCCCACGCGGTAGATGCGCACATCCTCGCTGGCGAAGGTGTCGAAGGCGTCTTCGACTCCGCGCGTGACGGCTTCGACGAAGTCTCGTTCTTCCTGCTGAATTGCCGCCAACGCTTCTTGCTGGGTCACCCCCTCCGGCAGTGCCGCGCGCGTCGCCGCCACGATCGATTTCGGCCGCTCGACGCGCGCGTGTGCCAGCGCGTTCGCGACCGCAACTTTCCATTCGCGATCGGCGCCGCGTCGCCAAATACACACGTAATGACCGAAGGCGTTCGCTTGCACCGTGCTGTCGGGACGATTCGCAAACGGCCCGGTGGTGTAGCCCAGATCGTTCGACGCACTCACGTCGGCAAACTCCGGTTCCCACACGAACCCCGCCGTCGACACCGCTTGCGCGCGATACCATTTCTTTCCGTTCACCGGCTCGGGGCGGAACAACACACCGTCGTCGGCCAGGTAGGAAAGAAAGCCCGCGCGCATCCCCTTTTCCGCCGACGCGCGCGCAAAGGCACGGTCCGCGTTCACCACGGACGCCACGTCCGGAGAGAGCGAAGTGCCAGACGCCGCGAGTAAAATCGCGATAGCGGAGGAGGTAGAAAAAGGCATCGCCACTCCTTACAGGGAGCGAACGGTTACAACATCCAGTAAGCAGAAAGCGCGGCTTTGACGGGTGCAAATACTTGGCCGAATCGGTCGCGACCAGTTTCGGCCACCGGTACGGGTCCTGACGGCTCCCCACCCCGCGCGCTTGTTGCGCGCGGGGTCCCCGTGTCGCCGCCACCCGTACCGGCGGTCATTCGAACTAGTACCGCTTCAACACTTGCGGCCAGCGCATCGACATCGTAGCCGCCCTCCAGCGCCGCGATCATTTTTCCGCCCGCATGCTCCCGTGCGATGGAGAGGACCGAGTCTGCCATGGCGGCGAATCCGGCTTCGGTCACGCGCATGCCGCCCAGCGGATCGCTGGCGTGCGCGTCGAATCCGGCCGACACCAGCACGAGCTCGGGTTTGAATTGGTGTGCGATGGGCTCGACGACGCGGTGAAAGGCGGCTAACCATTCGGCGTCGCCGAAACCGCCCGGCATGGGAATATTGACGGTGAATCCGCGGCCCTCACCGTCGCCGATTTCGTCGCAGCGGCCGGTGCCTGGATAAAATGGATACTGATGCAATGAGATGAACAAGACGCGCGGATCGTTCCAGAAGATCTCCTGGGTACCATTGCCGTGGTGTACGTCCCAGTCCACCACCAGCACGCGCTCCATCTTATGGTGGTTCAGCGCGTACGCCGCCGCGACGGCAATATTGTTGAACAAACAAAAGCCCATCGCGCGCTCGCTCTCGGCGTGGTGGCCGGGAGGCCGCACGGCGGCGAAGCCGTTGTCGAACTCGCCCGCCATGACGCGATCGACCAGATCGAGCATCGCTCCGGCCGCACAGGTCGCGACGTCAAACGACTCGGCTACCGTGAACGTGTCGGCATCGAGCATGTAGGAGCGGCCCGCGGTCGACATGATGGCGTCGACATATTCGGCGGTGTGAGCAAGGCGAAGCTCTTCGAGCGAAGCACGCCGCTTGGCGGGCACAACGCTGACACCGATTTCTTTCGCACGTGGCGCCAGCGAAAGCAGAGCCTCTATGCGCGCCACCCGCTCCGGATGCCCTTCGGGATTACGATGGCGCAGATAGGTCTCGTCGATATGAAAAGCGGTGGTCAATCCTCTTCGTACTGGACCTTCAGTTTTTCGACTACCGTCGCGTCGGCCAGCGTGGTGACATTGCCCAGAGCGCGTCCTTCCGCGACGTCGCGCAAGAGACGGCGCATGATCTTTCCCGAGCGAGTCTTGGGAAGATCGCCGGAAAACACGATGCGATCGGGAAGAGCGAACTTGCCGATCTTTTTCACTACCCAGTCCTTGAGCTCCTGCTCCAGCGCGTCTGTTTCGGTGTTACCGTCGCGCAGGCTGACGAACGCCACCATGGCTTGTCCTTTGAGCTCGTGCGCCACACCGATCACGGCGGATTCGGCCACGCGCGGGTGTTCCACGAAAATGCTCTCCAGCTCCGCAGTACCAATGCGGTGGCCCGCGACGTTCACCACGTCGTCCACACGCCCCACGATCCAATAGTAGCCGTCCTTGTCGCGGCGGGCACCATCGCCGGGGAAATAGATGTCTTTCCATTTCGACCAGTAGGTCTGTCTATATCGCTCGGGGTCGCCGTACACGCCGCGCAGCATCCCGGGCCACGGCTGGGTGATGGCCAGGTATCCCGCATTCACTTCTTTGCCGGCGTCGTTCAAGATGGCGGGAGCGACGCCGAAGAACGGAAGCGTGGCGCTCCCCGGCTTGGTTTCGGTGACACCGGGCAGCGGTGTGATCATGATGCCACCCGTCTCGGTCTGCCACCACGTGTCGACGATGGGACAATTCTTGTGGCCGATGGTCTTGTGGTACCACATCCACGCTTCCGGGTTGATGGGCTCGCCCACGGTGCCCAGCAGCCGTAGCGAGGACAAGTCATACTTGTTCGGCCATTCATCGCCCCATTTCATGAAGGCGCGAATCGCCGTCGGTGCGGTGTAGAAGATGTTCACTCGATAGCGTTGGATCATTTCCCAGAAGCGCCCACGATGGGGCCAGTCGGGCGCACCCTCGTACAGCAGGCACGTCGCACCGTTTTGCAGCGGGCCGTAGATGATGTAACTGTGACCGGTGACCCAACCGATGTCGGCGGTGCACCAGAACATGTCTTCCGGCTTCAAGTCGAACGTGTACTTGGTAGTGAGATACGTGAACACCATGTAGCCGCCAGTGGTGTGAATAATCCCCTTCGGCTTGCCGGTGGTCCCGCTCGTGTACAAGAGAAACAGCAAGTCTTCGCTGTCCATCTTTTCCGCAGGGCAATCGGCTGACATACCATCGATGAGCTCGTGGTACCAATGATCGCGGCCGTCTTTCATGTGACACGGCAGTGGGTTGTCGAGATTGCGCCGCACCACGACCACCGAAGCCACGCTGGGTGCGTCGGACAATGCTTCGTCGACAATATCCTTGAGCGGGAGAACTTTCCCGCGACGCCAGCCGCCGTCGCCGGTGATGATGAGCTTGGCCTGGCAATCCTGGACGCGGTCGCGAATCGATTCGGCGGAAAAACCGGCGAAGATGACGGTGTGCACAGCACCGATACGCGCGCACGCCAAGACGGCGATCACGAGCTCGGGCGTCATCGGCAAATAGATGGCGACGCGGTCGCCTTTTTGAATGCCGAGCTTCTTCAGCCCGTTGACGAACACGCACACGTCGCGATGGAGATCCCCGTAAGTGAGCACGCGGCGGTCGCCGGGCTCGCCCTCCCACACGATAGCGGCTTTGTGACGCGTGGGCGAATCGAGGTGACGGTCGAGGCAGTTATACGAGAGATTGGTCTTCCCGCCCACAAACCAGCGATAGAAGGGCTTTTTCTTCGCGTCGAGCACTTGGTTCCATTGCTTGAACCAGTGCAGCTCGCTCGCGATACCCGCCCAAAATTTTTCCGGGTTCTGGATGCTCTTCTTGTACAGGCGCCGGTATTCGGCTTCCGAGCCGATGTGCGCTTGCTTGCGAAATTCTTTGGACGGCTTGAAGCGACGCGCCTCTTTCAAGACCGTATCCAGCTGCTTTTTGTCGGTGCCCGGCATCGGCACTCCTTTCGCTTGTCATTTGGATTCGCTGCGCCCTAGTCTATCGGAGGCCGCGCGCCGGAACCAACGGCCTTTTTCGCCAAACACGCATGAGCCGACGTATCGATCGACCCGCCGCTGCTTACGCCTGGTACGACTGGGCCAACTCGGCGTTTTCTACCACGGTGATGGCCGGCTTCTTCCCGCTGTTGTTCAAGCAATACTGGAGTGCCGGAGTCGCGGCGACCGAATCGTCGTACCGTCTCGGTGTCGCAAACTCGATCTCGAGCTTGGCCCTGGCCCTGGTCGCACCCGCCCTCGGCGCGATGGCCGACGCCGGTGGCTCGCGCAAGCGCTTCCTACTCGCCGGCGCGGCTCTCAGCATTGCCGCAACCACTGCACTGTTTTTCGTTCCGAGCGGCTCGTGGGCCATCGCGGCAGTTTTGTTCGTGATTGCCGTATTCGGCTTTTCCGCCTCGATCGTTTTCTACGACTCGCTGCTCCTCGACGTCTCGACGCCGCAAACGTCCGACTTCGTTTCGTCGTACGGCTTCGCGCTCGGCTACCTGGGCGGCGGCGTATTGTTCGTGATCAACATCTTGATGTACCGCATGCCGGAACGGTTCGGCCTGCCCGATGCGACAACCGCAGCCAGGTGGTCGTTTCTCAGCGTGGCGGTGTGGTGGGCGATCTTTTCGATTCCGCTGATGCGCCATGTTCGCGAGCGAGCGGGCGCCGGTCGTGGTCGTAGCGGAGTCGCCACCAACGGCCTGCGAGCGCTCGCCGACACGTTTCGGAACATTCGTCGCCACCGGACCGCGCTCCTGTTTCTCGTCGGTTACTGGTTCTACATCGACGGCGTGCACACCATCGTTCGCATGGGAATGGACTACGGACTGTCGCTCGGGTTTTCGGCGGGAACACTGATCGTGGCCCTACTCGCGATTCAATTCGTCGGCTTTCCTGCCACGCTGGCGTTCGGCAAAATGGCCGAGCGCATCGGCGCAAAAACCGGTATTTTGATCGCCATCGCCATCTACATCCTCATTTGCATTTGGGGATACCGCATCCGCAGCGCGTGGGAGTTCTATGTGCTGGCGGGCGGAATGGGACTCGCGCAGGGGGGCATCAACAGCTTGAGCCGTTCGTTCTACTCGCGATTGATTCCGGCGGCTGAGTCCGCACAATTCTTCGGTTACTACAACACCATCGGCCGTTTCTCGGCGGTGCTGGGCCCGTGGGTGATGGGGGCGGTGGGGCTGGCCACCGGGAACCCGCGCCTGTCGATGCTCGCCCTGATCGCCTTCTTTGTGTTGGGCGGGATCTTCTTGCTCCGCGTGCCCGCCGTCCCAACCGAGGAGACCGGGCCATGACGCTACGCGAGCTGCTCGACCGGTTCGAGGCCGAGATGGCCCGCGCCGCCAAGGCCGGCGTGGAGGAACCGACCGCGTGCGCCCTCGCCACCGCGGCCGGTCGTCCCTCGGTGCGAATGGTTCTGCTGAAGGGTGCGGACGAGCGCGGCTTCGTCGTCTACACCAACCTGGAGAGCCGCAAGGGCCGCGAGCTGGGTACCACGGCGTGGGCCTCGCTGTGCTTCTGGTGGCCCCCGATCCACACTCAAGTCCGTGTGGAAGGCCAAGTTGAGGCGGTGAGCCAAGGGGAGGCGGACGCCTATTACGCGGTCCGCCCACGGGCCAAGCAAATCAGCGCCTGGGCGTCACGGCAAAGTGAACCGTTACCGTCCCGCCACGCCTTGCTGGCGCGGGCGCGCGAGATCGAAACCGCATATGAAGGGAAGCCCATTCCCCGACCCGATTATTGGACCGGCATTAGGATCGTCCCGGACCGCATCGAATTCTGGTACGGCAACGAAGACCGCCTCCACGAACGGCTTGAATACCACCTCGAGCGAGGGGTCTGGGTCGCTCGCATTTTGTCGCCATGAAGACATCCTCATCAAACTTTCCTTTGCGCTGCGCCTTCATATCCTGCTAAAATACAGTCACCCCACAAGTTCCAGAGGCCATGCCCCAGCCGGACTCTGGTGGGTTAGCCCCTCTGTCGAAGCAGTCGACGTACGAACGGAGGATCGCCTTGAGCATCCGCAACCGTTGCAAAATAGTTTTGTCTCTGTGCGCGTGCGCGTCGCTGGGCGCTTTTGGAAGTGCCAGCGCATACTCGCTGCAGCGCATGGCCGCACTGCTCGACCTGACGCACGTCACTGCCAATGCGTCGTTCAGCGAAACGCTGACGTACGAGCCGTTCGAAGATATCACCGGTCCCGTCCTTCCCACCGCCACCGAGCTCAACGCACCCAGCACTGAAATTGAAGTTCGCGTTCCGTCCGCATGCGACGTCGAGATCCAAGTGATCGACGAAGCCGGAGTATTGGTATGCGGTGCGCGCGTGCATATGCCGGCGGGCGTTCAGAAGCTCGGTTTTTGCGGTCGCGATTCGCACGGACGCGAGCTCCCGAACGGCGTCTATTACTACAACGTGATCGTCGGCGACCACGTCAGCACGACTCGCGTCGCCATCTCTCGCTAGTTCACCGCTTCATTTTCTGATTTTTCGACGGCGGCACCTTGGCCGCCGTTCTTGTAATATTCCCCGCCATGCGTGAGCCCTACGATGTCGTCGTGGTCGGCGCGGGCGCGGCCGGTCTGATGGCCGCCATTTCCGCGCGACGTGCGAACCCAGCCGGTCGCGTGCTCGCGCTGGATGGAGCGCGCAAGCTCGGCGCCAAGATCCTCATCGCCGGCGGCGGGCGCTGCAACGTCACCCACTATCAAGTCGACGAGACCGCGTTTGCCGGTTCATCACGCAACGCCATTCGCAACGTCCTGGGACGCTTCGACGTCGCTAAGACGGTGGCGTTCTTCGAGGAGCTCGGCGTCCAGCTCAAACGCGAAGAGACCGGCAAGCTGTTTCCTGTCACCGACGACGCACGCACTGTGCTGAATGCCCTCCTTGCCGAAGTGCGTCGTCACAAGGTCGAGCTTCAACACCCTAGCCGGGTCCAAGCGATAACGGCGGCGAGCGATGGATTCACCGTTCGCGCGGAAAACAGCATCGAAGCCAAGCGAGTCATCATCGCCACCGGCGGCCAGAGCATTCCCAAGTCGGGATCGGACGGATTCGGCTACGAGTTGGTCACGACACTCGGACACACCATTACCCCGTTGCTCACGCCCGGCCTGGTACCTCTCACACTTCCCCGTGGTCATTTCCTATGTAGCTTGGCCGGGGTCACGCTCGACGCGACCCTCACGCTGCGTTCGGGGACGGGCAAGACTCTGGTCGCGTTCACGAATTCGACGCTACTAACGCACTTCGGATTGTCAGGCCCATCCGTGCTCGACACGAGCCGCTACTATCTGCACGCGATTGCGTCCGATTCGGGTGCGAATTTGTTCATCAACTTCTTGCCCGGATCCAACTCGGAGACATTGGATAACGAACTGCAGGCGTTGCGGTCCAAGTCCATCGGTGGATTCCTCCGCGATAAGCTGCCCGAACGCCTGGTGCGCACACTATGCGAGCAAGTGGGCGTAGACATCGCGACGCGCGGCAATGCACTAAAGCGCGACCAGCGGCGCACGATCGCGGCGATGTTTTGCAACTTGCCGCTCCCCATCACCGGCTCGCGCGGTTACAACTTCGCCGAAGTGACATCGGGTGGCGTGCCGCTATCAGAGCTGCATCTCGACAGCATGGAGTCGCGCGTGTGTCCGGGTCTTTATCTATGTGGGGAGATCTGCGACGTCGACGGCCGCATCGGTGGTTTCAATTTTCAGTGGGCGTGGTCCAGCGGTTTCGTGGCAGGCACCGCGGCGGCGCGGCCCAGCTAGCCATGGGCACGATGGAACGTGCCAGAGCACGTTAGTGCGGTGGCACGATCGACGTGCCAGAGCGGACGTTAAAGTGCGCGACCATAAATTCCATCCCGCAGCTTTTAGGGAGCGGAGGCACGTCCATCGTGCCAATGTGAGGCACGTCCATCGTGCCTAACATCTCAGCGCTAGTCCGCGATCCCCTTCTTCTCCGCTTTCTCGAGCAGCTCGCCGGCGTTGATGAGCACGTCGATGCGCCGCCGCGCCAACTCGGGATTGGCGACATACGTGGCGATGAAACGCGTGCCGTCCTTCGTCATGTCGTAGTCACGGTAGTCGACTTGCAGGCGGGCAATGGTCGGTAGATCGAATAGTTGAACCGGTCTTCCGACGCGCACTTCTCCTCCGGTTGCGTCGATCGAGACCGACATCATGCGCGAGCCTTGCAAATAACACAGCTCGCGCGACGACGGGCTCCACATGGCGTGAATGCCGCCGCCGGACGAAACTTGGTAACGGTTGCCGGGACGCTGGAAGGGCCGGATGTGCACCTCGTAATTTCCCGTTTCGCTGGATGTGTACGCGATCCATTTGCCGTCCGGCGAGATCATGCCGCCGAACTGCCCGAATGGGTCCGTAACACACGGGATCGGCTCGCCGCCATCAGTCGACAGAAGGTAGATGTCGGACTGTGGCGAGCCCCAGTCGCTGATACACAGCCACTTGCCGTCGGGGCTGATGTCGGACACGTATACCGGAAGATCGCGCTGATACATCACGCGCTCATTGGGATCACCCACCAGCGATGCCTTGATGACCTGAAACGGGCCGTCTTCGCGCTGGAAGAGGTAGCTCTGCTTGTCTGGCGTCCATAGCGCGATTACGGAATGGTCGTCGAAGGTCACGCGCGTGAGTGTTTCGCGCTCAATGTCGTAGCGCCAAACGTCCCCGCGACCGAATGCGGGGCCAACGGTGACAAACACCTGCTTACCGTCGGGTGAGACGCGCGGTGCCACGTAGCGGCGCGGGGGAGCGTTGAGCACTTCCACTTTTCCGAAACGATTGATCCACGCCAGGCGCATGTCGTATTCGCCTTCGCGTGCGGTGACGAACGCCAGTGTGCCGTTGTTTGCGGCGGCAAAGTGCACCGCCCCGCTCGTCGCTTCTCCCGCAATCTTGTCCATCACGGGAACGGCCGGACCGAGCAGCGTGGGATTGTCGGGGTCGACCGGTGCCGACATCAGCACCCCGCCGCGCGAGAAGAGCATGTGACCGGGAGGTGCATAGCGCGCCATGCTGGCACCCTGGATCAAGCTACGCCGTTCACCCGTCTTGAGGGAGACGGCCGCAATTTCCGAGTTTTCGTAGTCGCCCGGACTGCGCCGGTGGCCGACAGTGAAGTACACCCACTCGCCGCCCGGAAACACGCCCGGCCAGCGGTGCGTGCGCTCGCCTTTGGCGGTATCGACCACACTGACTGCCGTTCCGTCCCCCCCGCCCGGCGGAATGCGGAAAATTGGCGACGCGAAGCTCGGCACGCAAATGATCGATCCGTCCTCGAGCCACACTCCGGCGCGGTGGCCTTCGTTGAGATTGCGAATTTCGAACACCGGTCCGCCGCGCACCGACACCTTCTTGAGCTTGGCATTGGCGGCGAACGCAACCCATTCGCCGTCGGGTGAAAAGAACGGATTGGCCGCCCCCTCCGTACCCGCGAGCTCCACTGCTTCCCTCTGGTCGAAGGAGCGCACGAACAATCGGACGACGCCCTCACGCCGCGCGCAGTACACCAGCGTGCGCCCGTCGCGCGCGATGTCCATGCACAGATTCTCCATCCCCGCATCCACCACGTCGGCGCGTGGGAGGGTGACGCTCACGAACGTCGGTCGCTTCACCTCTTCCTCGCCCGTGATGGCATTCAGCACGAAAGCCGATGCGATGACGGCTCCCACGACGAGCGGGATTCTCCACCACTGATTCTTCTTATGCGGAACGGTTGCGAGCGCCGCGGTCACAGGGGCTTCGTTCGGGTTCGCAATGATGTCTTCCAAGACAATGCGCGCTTCACCGGCGTCACGCAGACGCTTGCGCGGATCTTTCTCCAGACAGCGCTCCATTAGGCCGCGTAAGCGGCGCGGCGTGCTCGCCGGCAGCGCGGTGAAGTCCGGCGAACGTGTCACCACCGCGGCCAGCACGTCGGTCACGGTCTCGCCGTCGAACGCCTTCTTCCCTGTCAGCATCTCGTACACGACGCAGCCGAAGGCCCAAATGTCGGCGCGACGGTCGACGGGTTTGCCGCGCGCCTGTTCGGGCGACATTTAGGCCGCGGTGCCGAGAATCATTCCGGCCGCGGTGTGTCCCGACGCCAGCGTGGGAGATTTCGACAGGTCGCTGATCGGACCCGAGGCGGCGGGGTCGAGGGCCTTGGCCAACCCGAAATCGAGCAACTCGACCTTGCCGTCGTGCGTCACGGTGATGTTCGCCGGCTTCAAGTCGCGGTGAATGACGCCGGTCTCGTGCGCGGACTCCAGTGCTTCCGCAATCTGGCGGGCAATGTCGAGCACGTCGCGCAGCGGTAGTGCCCCGCGCGACAGCTGTTGCGCGAGATCGACACCCTGCGCCAGTTCCATGACCAGAAAACGCACACTGTCGACTTTGTGCACCGAGTGCACAGTGGTGATGTTGGGATGATTGAGCGACGCCAGGACTTTTGCTTCGCGTTCGAAGCGTGCCGCGCGGTCGGGGTCGCCGGCGAAGACATCGGGGAGAATCTTTATTGCGACGTGGCGGTCGAGGGTGGTGTCGACTGCGCGCCACACCACACCCATTCCGCCCTCGCCGAGCTTGTCGACTAGACGGTAGTGAAGCAGTTCGGTGCCGGCGCGAAATTCCACGCGCGGACTACCAGCCCATGCGCGTGCGCAGCGAGGTGATGTGTGCGACGTGGTGCTTGCCGTGCCACGCGTAGTGCAGCGTCACCAAGCCGAGCGACATGTCGCCGTTCTCGGGATGATGAATGGCGCGCGCGAAGGCGTCCGCGTCGAGTGTGCTCAGCAAAAGCACCCAGCGCTCGTGCACGGCGTCGAGCAACGTGAGCGACACGCCGATGGGGCCTTTCGCATCCGGCAGCTCGGCCCATAGCTGTTGCTCGTACGGCTTGATGGTCGGGTGATCCTCGGTGAGTCCCAGCTTTACGCGGGTGAACGCGTTCATGTGGCTATCGGGCACGTGGTGCACCACCTGGCGCACCGTCCAGCCACCGTCGCGATAGGGCGTATTGAGCTTGGCGTCGTCCAAGCCGCGCACGGCGGTGCGCAGCGCGGCAGGACACGCGGCAATCTCGTCGATCGCGGCACGAATTTTCTCCGCGGTGATCGCCTGCTTGAAATCGAAGACACCGATAGGATAACGAAGGTCGTCCATGGCGTCGCAGCATACCACGCCCGCGCGGCGTGTGATAGAGTCGGGCGATGGTACTGGCCCAACCGAGAGAACCGGTGCGCATGGTGTACGCGCGCGCCGACGGCTCGATCCTCGACCACCCCGAGCTCTTGCTGGCGGGAACGGGCGGCGGTGTGCCGCGCCGCGTACGGGCCGACGAGTTGATTCCGCTCCCCCGCGGCAGCGACCTGTTTCTCTTGCCGGGAAGGCGTCCCATCGGTCTCGACGACGCCGGCAACGCCGTGGAATGGGAGGGCGACGAGGCGGTCGCGGTGGCGGCTTTTCTCGCGCCCGCCTGGACCATGTTCCTGCACCCCGCCTACCGCACGCTCGCGTCGGCTCCTCCCTTGCCGTTGTTTGCGTACGCCGCGGTCGGGTTCGCCGATGGCAAATTTTGGACGACGGGCGTGCGCGTCGATGCAGACACGCGCCAGGATCCGTGGCGCTTCGATGCCGAGCGCTTGCCCCAACAAGTTGCACGCCGTCTCGCGCAATCGCCCGACAATTTAGTCGTGCAGCAGCTCGAGCGCTGTGCCTTGCAGTACGGTTGCCGCGCGGCGCAAAACTTCTTCATCGGCCGCCACGAAGCACCCATCCCGACCAGTGTGGCGTGCAACTCGAAGTGCATCGGTTGTATCTCGCTCCAGCCCGACGGCGAGTTTCGCGCGAGCCACGATCGCATTCGACGCGCGCCGCGCCCCGAAGAAATCGCCGACATGGCAGTGTCGCACATCGAGAAAGTACCGGGAGCGGTGGTGAGCTTCGGCCAGGGCTGCGAGGGCGAGCCGCTGCTCGGCCGCGATCTGCTGCCCGAGGCCATTCGCCACATTCGTGCACGCACGTCGCACGGCAGCATCAACGCCAATACCAACGGCAGCCTGCCCGCGGTGGTCGATGCCATGTGCCGGGCGGGTCTCGACTCCATACGCGTGTCGATGAACAGCGCGCGCGACGACGTTTATACGGCGTACTACCGGCCCAAGAAATACACCTTCGACGACGTGCGCGAAACCCTGCGCGTGGTGCGCCGCCACGACCGCTACCGCTCCATCAACTACCTGGTCTTCCCGGGGGTGACCGACACCGAGCCCGAGCTCGAGGCCATCTCCTCCTTTATAGAGGACGCCGACCTGGACCTGATACAGATGCGCAACCTGAACATTGACCCCGAGCTGTATCGCGACCGGCTGCCCGCGGGCACGGTGCGCGAGGGGTTCGGAATCGGTGAGTTCATGCAGCGCCTCAAAGCGCGCTTTCCCCACCTGCAATACGGTTACTTCAACCCGTCCAAGGAAACATACTCTTCTTGGCGGGCGAAGCGGTCGCTGTGCTAGAATGCCGCCTTCCGTGAAGCGATAGCCGCCCCCCTCAAAGTCTCGAGGGTTGTATCCAAACCCAAACCAGCTCCTTCGAGCTTGGAGAGTCATGATCAGTCGGCGCATGCACGCGCGTCCGCGCGCTGCAGCTTGGTGTCTCTTCGCCTCCTTCACTGTAATTCTCTTGATGCTCCCACCACTCGCCGCCGCTCAAATGGGCTACGGCGGCGGATCCGCAAGTAACGACAAACCCAAACTCGAAGCCGACGTTCCCGCGCTCGAAGTCATGCAGCGCGAGCTCGCTCGCCGGCGCTTGATGCAGGCGCAGTCTTCGGCGTATCGCGCGCTCGCGGAGGGCACAAGCGCGGTCGCGGAAGGGTTGCGCGCCAATCCCGACATTGCGCTGCAGTACGTCGATGAAAACGGTATTCCCGTTTATTACTCGATTCACAACGTCAACGCGGCGGCCACCATTGCCACCAACCGGGTCCACCCGGGCGGAGGCTCTCTCTACAACGTGAATGGCTCGCTCACCAGCTCGGGTGAGTTGGGCGTTTGGGACGCCGGGTCGGCGTTGAGCACCCACCAAGAGTTGGCGGGTCGCATCATTCTCGGCGACGGCGCTGGGTCGCACATCCATTCGACGCACGTGGCCGGGACCATGATCGCCACCGGCGTCGATCCCCTCGCCAAGGGGATGTCGTTCGCCGCGGGCGGAATGCGCTCGTACGACTGGACCAACGACGCCATCGAAATGGCCGCCGCAGCGGCCGCCGGCATGTACACCTCCAATCACTCCTATGGACTCATCTGCGGTTGGTTCTTCGACGCGGGGAATGGCTGGATGTGGTTCGGCGATATCAATGTCAGCACGACCGAGGATTACCGGTTTGGACAGTACAACCAGGGTGCGGTCGACTGGGACAATGTCGCGTTCAATGCGCCGCAATATCTGATCGTCAAGTCGGCCGGCAACGACCGCAACAACAACGGTCCCGCGCCGGGCTCGGGTCACTGGCATTGGAGCAGTGCTGCAGCCAATTGGCTTTTCTCCAACGACATCCACCCGGCCGACGGGCAAGCCGGGGGCTGGGACACGGTGGATCCGCAGTCCACCGGCAAGAACATCCTCACCGTGGGCGCGGTGAACGACATTCCCGGCGGGTACCTGAATCCCGCGAGTGTCGTCATGTCGACGTTCAGCGGCTGGGGGCCGACCGACGACGGTCGCATCAAGCCCGATGTCGTCGCCAACGGTATAGGCTTGTATTCGACCTCGAACGCGAGCAACGTCGCGTACACCACCTTCGACGGGACGTCGATGGCCACGCCCAACGTCTCCGGATCCATCAACCTGCTGACACAGGCGTGGATGTACTGGGGCGGTTGGGCCTCGATCGCCGACGAAGCGCCCGCGCCGCGTTCGGCCACCATCAAAGCGATCGTCATCAACACCGCCGACGAAGCAGGCGCTGCTAACGGCCCCGACTACTCCAACGGTTGGGGCCTGATGAACACCGAGCGTGCGATGGACACCATCGCGCACAACGTTACTACCGCTTTCACCGAGAACTTTCCGGCGCTCGGGCCGATGGGGGCAGGCGAAACCAATCTCCCGCAGAACACGACGAACACGTTCTACTTCAACGTGGATTCGCCGTTGCGCGCCCCCAAGCTGACCATCGCGTGGACCGACCCGGCGGGTACGGTGTCAACCAACACGGTCGACCCGCCGGCCAGCAGGCTCCGCAACGACCTCGACATTCGCTTGGTGGCCGTCAACGGCGGGGCCACCTATAATCCGTGGGCGCTGAACCCAGCCGCCCCCGGCAATGCGGCGACTCAAGCCGACAACGCGCGCGACAATGTCGAGAAAATCAGCTACACCAGCCTGCCGGCTGGAGATTACCGGCTGACGGTCTCGCACAAGGGACCTTCCCTGGTAAACGGGAGTCAGAACTACTCGATCGCATGGCATGATATCGAGGCGATCCAGCCCCCGCAGCCGACCGCCGGCGGCGTGCTGAGTGTCGACTCGCATCCGACCGGGCCGGTGAGAGCGTGGACGCGCGACAACACCTCCTCCGGCTATTTCTTGCAGGCGCTGAAGACGTTCAACGTCACCGCCATCGGCATCAAGGCCGATCTGCTCCAGAGACAATCGCTCACGGTGAACATCTACGCGTCGGCCAACCAGGTTCGGGGTGCACTACTCGCGACCGCGTCGGCGACGGTGTACCACCCGGGCGAAGTCTACCAATATGTTCCCATCAACTTTACGTTCCAGGATTGCACCGAGTACGACGTGAGTGTGGTGTGGGGAGAGGTTCGCCAGCTTCCCGGATTCCAAGAATCCGGGGTATTGCCCGCGCCGTTTGATTTGGGCGGTACCTTCCGCATTCTCAACGGTGAGTACGCGGGCAACGCCGGCGACGTGGCATTCGTGCGGCTGAGCTTCATCGGCTCCGCGGTTTCGCCGAGCTTCACGACCGCCATGAACCCGACGCCTGCGCCACCGCTTAACGCGGGCGGTCCGCTCGATAGCAACCAGGGACGCGGGATGTATTTCCGCGCCAACCAGACCGTGGCCCTGAGCTCGTTCGGCATGGAAGTGGACCACACCGCCGGCCAGCGCCTCACGGCGAATCTCTACGCCGCGGTCGGCACCGCTCGCGGCGCGCTTCTCGCCACCGGTTACATCACGGTTCCGGCCGCCGGGTTGCAGTGGCACGACGTGCCCATCCACTACCTGCTCGAAGAAGGTGAGGAATACGACCTCGAAGTGCGCCTGGGTGATACGGCGCTGTGGAAATGGTGGGACGAAAACACCATCGTCGAACCGTTCATTAGAGGTCCGATTCAAGTCGTAAACGGCGAGCAGGGCGGCAACGCGGGCAATTTCGCGTTACCCCACTTCCGCGTCACGTACGACGAGGGTGTCGCCGCCAATCCGTACGAGATTACGCGCCCGTTCTTGGGCAGATCGACGGGATCGAATACGGGTTCGTTCATCTTCGGCCACTACATCACGGCCATCAAGGACCAGCACCTCACGTCCGTGGGTTGGATGGCCAACATTCCGCTGGGACAGTCCATCATCGTTAACGTGTATGACGCCGTCGGTACCGCGCGCGGCGGTTTGATCGCGAGCGGAAGTCTGACGTCCAACGGTCCCGGTATGCGGTGGCACGACGTGCCGGTATCGGCCTTCCTGAACGGCGGAAACAACTACGACATCGAGATCGATTGGTCGGCCACCAGCACCACCTTCGAATTCTGGGTGGACCCGGTCATTCCGCAGCCGTGGACGGCCTATGGAATCATGAAGGTCGTGGTGGGCGAGTTCGGCGGGGTCCCGGACGCCTTGAACGAGTTCGTCGAGATGCGACTCAACTCGTGCTTGGGCGAAGCCGCCACCGACGTACCGACGCGCCCCACACCGGCGTTCGTGTTGCACGCGCCCTATCCGAATCCCACCACGGGTACGGCCACGATCGACTACACGCTGGATAAGGAGTCGAGAGTGAATATCAACATGTACGACGTCGCGGGACGCCGCGTGGCGACACTGCTCGAGGATACGTCGCGCCCCGCGGGCCTGAGCCGCGTGAACTTCGACACACGCCGCCTTCCCTCGGGCATCTATTTCGTGAAGCTGCAGGCTGAGCGAAAGACGCTGACGAGAAAAATCACGATCATGCATTAGGTCGAAATCGCCTTTCACCGAGCGAGCCTGCGCGCACGCGCAGGCTCGCCCTGGTGAGGGAACGAGCGACGTGCTAGAATTTGTCCTGCCTTGAGACGCCTTGGACGTGCCACAGCGGACGTTAAAGTGCGCGACCATAAATCCCATCGCGCAGCGTTTAGGGAGCGGCGGCACGTCCAAGGCGTCTTGCATCCAATGGAGATATTCATGCTCAAGCGCTCGCTCTTTCTCGTCGTCTGCCTCGCCCTGCTTGCTCCGGTGATCGTTCTCGCCGCATCCCCGTTTGAAGGGCTGACCCTCATCGTCGTCGATGCCCCGGACATCGCGGCACTGCATCGCGCGCGGGCACTGGTGCAGGAGAATGGCGGACGCATCGGGGCGATGGTGCCGCCGTCGATCATGATGGGATGGATCGATCCGGCCACCGCCTCGCAGCTGGTGGGCCAGGAAGGCATCCGCGACATTCGCTGGAGCGAAGTGGCTCCCGACCGCTTCGAGATGAGCGACGAGGCGTCGGTGTCGGCAATCGCGACGTACAACGATATCGTGAGCGGCGAATTTCAGCGTCGCGAGAATGCGAATCGCATCCTCGACGGCGCAGGCACCCCGCGACGCGACGCCGGCGACGCCTTGCCGCGCGAAGCGTCGAACGCATCCGATGTGCTGGAGAATTTGCGCGGCGTGGGCCTCGACGACGCCACCTTGGCCGAGCGCGGCTTGCTCCCCGGGTCCGCGCCCGACGGCACCGTACCGGTGACCTACGCGGACAAGATGACGGGGACGGTCGCGGTGACCTTCTTTCTGGTAGAGAGCGACGGCAGCGGCGCCGATCCGAATTCCTGGACGTGGACCGTGCAAGACATGCAGGAGTACATGAACTCCGCCATCGTCGGACTGTTGTGGTGGAGCGGCCGCGCGGACAACCACCTCGACTGCTGGGTCACGTTTCTCATCAACCACGTCTCCGCCTTCGATCCGCGTTGCCAACAGTGGGTCGAGCCCTCCATCCACGACAACGGCTTCGTCTCCACGTGGGCGGCCAATGTGATGACGAAGATGGGCTACCCGTCGGGCAACCATTTCAGCAAGGTAGATGCATTCAACAACTGGCAGGAAGCGACCTACCAAGCCAATAGTGCGTACTCGGCGTTCATCGCCTACAACCCGATCGGTGCACCGTCCGCCTTCGCCAACGGCGGCTACGCCTTCGCATGGATCTACGGGCCCTACTTCTGGAGCTTGTTCCGCACACCGGGCTGGACGCACGACGTCGTCATCTCGCACGAGACCGGACACATCTTCGGCGCGTGCGACGAATACACCGGCGGTTGCTCGTCGTGCGCGAGCTCGTGCAGCGCGTACGGCGGCGCCAACGCCAACTGCGAGGATTGCAATCCGATGTCGCGGCCCTGCATGATGCGCTCCAACGAAAACTCGCTGTGCCAGTACACCAAGACCATGATCGGCTGGGACGCGGCCAGCCCGTGCGCACCCAATCCGCCCGCCCCGCTCCCCACCCCCACGCTGTCGCTGGTCTCGCCCGACGACGGCCTCGAGGGCACCGAGGTGACGATCACGCTCACCGGCAGCAATTTCGTCGCGGGCGTCGAAGTGGAGATGGGGCCGGAGATCTTCGTGCACTCGGCCACCCTGGTGAATGCGAGCACGTTGACAGTGTGGGCGTCGGTTTACAACGGCTCGACGTTGGGACCGGTCGACGTGTTGGTACGCAATCGCGACGGGCAGACTGCGATGCTCAACGACGCATTCGAGGTACTGCCGACGCGCAAGCACTACTTCTCGCCCTCGGGCTCGAATCAATTCCCCTACCTCACGCCGGCCACCGCGGGGACGGGACTCGCGCAAGTCATGGCCGCCGCCAGCGACGGCGACACGGTGTTGGTACCCACCATGACGTTCAACGACTTTTCTCTCGGCGTCGAAAAGGGGGTAACGCTGCAAGGTGCGTGGAACGCCTCGTTCACCGCGCGCAATGTCGCGAGCGGAAAGACCGTGCTCGACCTGGCCGGCATCGTCGATTTCTACCCCGGCTCCGCGGGCGGGGGCATCGACGGGTTCCTGCTCCAAAACGGCGACGGCAAAGAGGACTTCCTTCCGGTGATGGCGCGCTACGCGGGCGCGGTGCGCGCGTACCAAACCATGGTGTCGATTCGTAACTGCGAGATCCGCACCAGCAACACCG
>JAICFA010000005.1 GCA_025923935.1 Candidatus Krumholzibacteriia bacterium | reverse complement strand
GGGTGATGCCGACCAGGTACGCCTTCTCGACGCGTGCCCGGGTTATAAGTTCAAACGCACGCTTCACTTGTGAAGGCAACCTCGGCTTTGTGAGAGTGTTCTAGTTTCGATGGCAACCTTTCTGGGCTAAACCCAGGCCCAATTATAACAAATTCGAGGCCAGTTCCAAATTCTCAGGACTACTTCAGCTGCACTAAACGCTGCGTCACCGACTGCCGGCCGATGGTGAGCTTCACGTAGTAGACACCGCTCGCGACCGCGTCCCCTTGGTCGTCTTGCGCCGACCAGCCGGTGCGATAACGACCGGGCCCGTGCGGCGATTCGACCAGCGTCGCGACGAGCCGGCCGGTGACGTTGTACACCTTGACGCTGGTTTCGACGGCTTCGCCCGTGAGCTGATGCTGCACCTGGTGCTCGTCGACGACGGTCTCCGGAACTTCATAGTCGATGGCGATAGCGTCACGAAACGGATTGGGCGATCCGATCAAGAGCGACGGTGCGAGCTTGCCGGGCGAATTCCAATACACCAACGAGTTGGTTACCGAGCCGTAGGGTGAGCCGACGGTCGAAGGCTCTTCGAATGCGTCGCTGACGGGCTCTTCACGCTTCGTCACCGACACCGGCGGCGGAATCAAGTGCGCGCCCTTGTTGCCGGCGAGCGTGCGCCACGCGGCCTGGATGGCGCGCGCGGAGCGGAGGTCGTCGGGCGGGAGTGCAATCAGAGCGGCATAGATGGTCGTCGATGCATTCGCCGCCAGCGTCCCGAGTGATGGCGACAGCGCGCGCGTACCACCCTTTTCTTCGTGCAGCTCCCAATCTTCCGATGTCGCCGGTGACCACAATAACAGCGCCAGGCCGCGGCCGCCGTCGCGCCACACGAGGACATCGCCGCGCGGACTTTGGGTTGCAACGCCCAGCCGGTCCGCTTCGATGAGTGGTGCGGGCTCGCTCTCGAAACCATCCGCGGCTTCGATATAAACGCCAACGCGCACGCCCTCGAGCGCGTCGGCGCCGGCATGCAGGGTGATGGCGGTGGCCACCATGCCGTCGATGTGCGGCAGTGTCCAGGCGTACAGCTCTTGCCGAATCTCGATGCCCGAGTCTCCCTTGGGTCCGTACAGGGCGACCGCCATGGCGTCACCGATGGCGGCGAAGTCTTCGTCGATGCGGCCGTCGCCGTCATTGTCGACGCGATCGAGCGGATCTTCGTCGACGCGACCGTCGTAGTCGTCGTCGGGGCGCGGGAAGGGTTCGCGCGCACCGCCGCGTGCGCCTGCTTGCACCGGAGCCATGGGTGTTTCGAGCAGCGAGCGCACACCACCGGTGGCGTCCACGATTTCGGCATCGGAGCCTTTGGAGGAAAGCGCGTAGACGAGCACGCCGCCCTTCTTCAAGAAGGAGCGATCGCTCGATGGGCCGAAGTATTTCCACGCACCGTTGGGTGCAACGGCGAAGGCGACTCGTCCGGGAGACACGCAGGCGACGTCGTCGCCGCACGGGTTGCCGGCGGCGTTCGCGAGCGTCGCAAACGCGAGCGTGAAAAACAAAGGCGCGATTCGCGCCGTCAGGGGAGTGTTACGCATCGTTCGCCGATCACATCGACAAGTAGAAGCTCAAGCTTTCCAGCGCGACCGCCAGGTTGACGTTGCGCAGCCACACGCCGTCGGGAACCGTCAGCTGGGTGGGCGCGAAATTGAGAATGCCCTTCGTGCCCGCGCGCACCAGCAGTTCGATGATGTCGGTCGCCGCCTCGGGCGGGGTGGCAACCACGGCGATGTGGACCGGGTCGCGCCGCAGTACTTCTTCGGCGTTGCGCTGGTGGGTGATGTCGACGTCGTTCCATTTGGTGCCCACCTTCTTCGGGTCGACGTCGAAGACGTGCTTGAAGTAGAAACCGTCCTCGCGGAAGCCTTCGTGAAAGAACAGGGCATGGCCGAGCGACCCCGCGCCGAACAAAGCCATGGTCCACTGCCGGTTCAGCCCGAGTATCTCCACAATGGCATTCTTGAGCTCGGTCACGCTGTAGCCCAGACCACGCGTCCCGAAATTTCCGAAGTAGGAGAGGTCCTTGCGGACTTGGGCGCTGGTAATTCCGCCGAGCTCGGCCAAGCGCGCGCTCGACACGGTGGGAATGCCGCGCTTTTCCAGGTCGAGCAGGATCCGGTAGTAGTTCGAGAGGCGCCGGACCGTGAACTCGGAGATCTTCTCCATCTTGAGACGCACCTAGGCTTCGGCCTCGTCTTCCATCGCCAGGTGCGCGACGTCGACGACCTTGTCGTCGTCCTCGAGGTTGATCAGGCGCACACCCTGCGTGTTGCGTCCAATCACCGAAATGCCGGAGATCGGGCAACGGATCACGATGCCGTTCTTGGTGATGATCATCATTTGGTCGCTATCCTTGACCTCCTGGATCGTCACCACCTTGCCGTTGCGCGCGCTCGCCTTGATGTTGATGACGCCAATCCCGCCGCGGTTCTTGACCGGATAGTCTTCCAACGGCGAGCGCTTGCCGAAGCCGTTCTCGGTGACGGTGAGCAGGGTCGCTCCCGCGCCCACCACCACCATGCCGACGACTTCGTCGTCGCCCACCAATGTCGTGCCTTTGACGCCGGTGGCGGCGCGACCCATGGCGCGCACGCCGCTCTCGTGGAAGCGAATGGACCGGCCGTTTTTCTTCGCAAGGACGATGTCCTGTGTGCCGTTGGTGATGGCGGCGTCGATGAGCTCGTCGCCGTCGCGCAAGTTCACGGCGATGATACCGCCGCGGCGCGGACGGCCGTAATCGGATAGCACCGTCTTCTTGATGACGCCCTTCTTGGTGGCCAGCACCAAGTATTGGTCGTCGCGGAACTTCGAAACCGGCACGCGCCCGGCGATGCGCTCGCCTTCCTGCAATCCCAACAGATTCACGATCGCCTTGCCGCGCGCCGCGCGGCCGGCTTCCGGAATCTCGTGGACCTTCACCCAGTGGCAGCGGCCCATGTCGGTGAAGAAGAGGATATAGCTGTGCGTCGACGCGACGAAAATGTGCTCGACAAAGTCTTCGTCGCGCATCTTGATGCCGGTCACCCCGCGGCCGCCGCGCTTCTGCTGTCGGTATGCATCGAGCGGCAGGCGCTTGATGTAGCCGGCGTGCGAGATGGTGATCACCATGTCCTCTTCGGCGATCAGATCCTCGACGTTGAAATCCACCGGGCCGGAATCGAGAATCTCGGTCTTGCGGTCGTCGCCATACTTCTCGCGAATTTCTTTGATCTCGCTCTCGATGATGGAGAGCACCTTCTTGCGATCGCCCAGAATGGACTTGAGCTCCGCGATCAGCTTCAACAGCTCCTGGTACTCGTCCTCGATCTTCTGGCGCTCGAGGCCGGTGAGGCGCTGCAGGCGCATCTCGAGGATGGCGTTGGCTTGGGCCTCCGAGAGGCCGAAGCGCGTCATCAAACCGCCGCGCGCCGTCTCCACGTCCTTCGAGGCGCGGATCAGGGCCACGATCTCGTCGATGTGATCCAGCGCGATGCGCAGGCCTTCCAGGATGTGAGCGCGCTCTTCCGCCTTGCGCAGGTCGTAGCGCGTGCGTCGCAGCACTACCGCTTCGCGATGGTTCAGCCAGTGCTGAATCATCTCGCGCAGCGCGAGCACTTCGGGGCGGTTGTTGACCAGCGCCAGCATGATGATGCCGAACGTCACCTGCATCTGCGTGTGCTTGAAGAGCTGGTTCTCGACCACACGCACGTCGGCGTCGCGCTTCAGAATAATGACGACGCGCATGCCTTCGCGGCTGGATTCGTCGCGGATGTCGGCGATGTCGCCGATGACGTCGTCCTTCACCAGCTCGGCGATGCGCTCGATCAGCATCGCCTTGTTCACCTGGTACGGCAGCTCGTCGATGATGATGGCTTCGCGGTCGCCCTTCATCTCTTCGACGTGCGTGCGCGCACGCACGATCACGCGCCCGCGGCCGGTGCGATACGCCTCGCTGATACCGAGCTTGCCCAAGACGATGCCGGCGGTGGGGAAGTCAGGACCCTTGACGATGCCGAGCAGCTCGTCGTCGGTCACATCGGGATTGTTCAAAACCGCGATGCTCGCGTCGCAAATCTCGCGAAGGTTGTGCGGCGGAATGTTGGTCGCCATGCCGACCGCGATGCCGGCGGCACCGTTCACCAGGAGGTTGGGCACGCGCGAGGGCATGACCAGCGGCATGGTGCGCGACTCGTCGTAGTTCGGGCCGTAGTCGACGGTTTCTTTTTCGAGGTCGGCGAGCAGCTCTTCGGCGAAGGCGGTCATGCGCACTTCGGTGTAGCGCTCGGCTGCGGGAGGGTCGCCGTCGACGGATCCGAAGTTGCCCTGGCCGTCGACCAGCGGATAGCGCAGCGCGAATTCTTGCGCCATGCGCACGATGGTGTCGTACACGGCGGCAGTACCGTGCGGATGGTAGTTACCGGTGACGTCGCCGGTGACCTTGGCGGATTTGCGGTACGCGCGCGTGTGCGTGAGCGAGAGGTCATTCATCGCCGTGAGCACGCGGCGATGCACCGGCTTCAAGCCGTCGCGCACGTCGGGCAGTGCGCGCGAAATGATCACACTCATCGAATAGTTGAGATACGAATTCCGCATCTCGGATTCGATGGGTACCGGCACGATCCTCTCGTTATTGGCCATTCGAATGCTCCCTAGCGTCGTACTTGTTGGCGTAGCGACGCCTTGTACCTAACGCGCAGCTCGGCCGCGCGGGCGTTCTTGTCAGCTGGGTTGTGAAAGGATTTTCAATGGCCAAATAATAGAGGTTTTGGCCCCACAAGGGAACTGTTTTTTTGGCCCCGTGAACGGCGTAAGCGGCTGTGCAAAAGTCGTTTACGCCTCGGGCGGGGCACTGGTGCCGACACGTTTTCGGCGCACCCGCTCCTTTACCTTTTCGACGGTGCTGCGGGTCTCTTTCTTGAGGCGCTGGAGCCACCTCCGCGCGAAGGCAAATTCCATCCCGAGGATGGCCAACCCCCCCACGATGGTGAGAAGTCCGGGCCCGGGAAGCACCAACATCGCAACCCCGAGCAGCACGACCGTGGTTCCAATTACCGCGATGGCCACGCGCCGCGCTGCGCGGTAAGTGATGTTCCACGTTTTCTTGACGCGACCGTCCATGATCTGCCGTAGCTAGTTAGGAAAGGAGCGCGGGAAACCGTACGGCGGCTTACTCCAGTGTCATGATGCGCGCGCCTTCAGGGCCCGGCTGATGCGCGTGAGCGCTTCGCGCATGTCGTCGGTAGGAAGTCCGAATGCGATCCGAAAACCGTCCGGCGCACCGAAAAAGCGCCCCGGCACCAATGCCACCTCGTGGTGCGCGTGCAGGTCGTCGACCAGGCGGTCGACGTCGACCTCCGCCGCCTGAATGAACCCAATCGTGCCCGCGCGCGGTTTGGCCCACGACAACTGGTCGTGCTCACGTACGAACGCGTCCACCACGTCGATATTGCGCAGCAAGAGTGTCGCCGACTCCGCGAGCAAGGCATCCGCGTGATCGAACGCGCGCGCCGCGATGCGTTCGCTCGGATGCGCGGTGTTGAT
Source organism: Candidatus Krumholzibacteriia bacterium (assembly GCA_025923935.1). Classification (GTDB taxonomy): domain Bacteria; phylum Krumholzibacteriota; class Krumholzibacteriia; order WVZY01; family JAKEHA01; genus JAKEHA01. The sequence goes on along the minus strand of JAICFA010000005.1, from coordinate 28,838 downwards.
GGAAAATAAATCGTTCAAGCGCCGTGCGCGCTCCGCCAACTCGGGCTCCGCGAGCACCCACCCCAATCGAATCCCATCGAGACCAAATACCTTCGTCATGCTGTTGGTGGCGAGAACGTTGGGGGCGAGGCGCACGCCCGTGCGCGCACCGTGCGGGCGAAAGAACTCGAGGTAAACCTCGTCGACGAGGACGCGTGCACCGGTGGGCTCGGCCGCTTTGGCGAGATCGAAGATGGTGCCGTGATCCTCGTACGCACCGGTGGGATTGTGGAGGTTCGACAACACGATGAGCTTGGTCTTGGGAGTCAGCGCGCGCTTCACGTCGGCAACGTCGACGTGCCAGCGATTCTCGGCGTGGCGCGTGAAGGGAACGATGCGCCCACCCACATACTCGATGGCTTTGGCCACCGGCTCGTACACCGGACTTTCCACCACGACGTCGTCGCCGCGCTCGATGGTGGCCGCCATGGCGAGGTGGTTCGCCATCGAACAGCCGTGGGTGGTGACGACGTGCTCAGGGCCCAAGCCTTGCCGCCCCGCGATGCACTCCATCAACGGCCGCCAGCCGTCTTCCGCGTTGTCATTGTGGAGGAGATCCTCGAGTGTCAGGTGGAGACGCTCGAGCGCCAGACGCGGCACGCCGCTGCGCGCCAGGTTGTAGCGAACCGGCGCGCGGCGCTTGGTCCAGGTGAGATACTCGGAGCCCACGAGACGTTGCTGCGACGATGTCACGGGAGTCGCCACGTCGCCAACCGCAGTTACACGTCGAGGTTCTTCACCGCGAGCGCGTTTTCTTGGATGAACTCGCGCCGCGGCTCGACTTCGTCGCCCATGAGGATGGAGAAAATGCGATCCGCTTCCACCACGTCCTGCACGTCCACTTTCAGAATGGTGCGCGCCTCCGGATCCATCGTGGTCTCCCACAACTGTTCCGGATTCATTTCGCCCAAGCCCTTGTAGCGCTGGATGTAGACGCCGTCATTACCGCCCCAGTCCTTGAGCATGCGCTCGCGGTCCTCGTCGTTGTACGCGTACACCTCTTTCTTGCCCTTCTTGAGCTTGAAGAGAGGTGGCTGTGCGATGTAGACGAAGCCCGCTTCGATGAGCGGCTTCATGTGGCGGTAGAACAGTGTCAGCAGGAGCGTGCGAATGTGCGCGCCGTCGACGTCGGCGTCGGTCATGATGATGATCTTGTGGTAGCGCGCTTTCGCAATGTCGAACTCGCCGCCGCCGGTGCCGACCGCGGTAATGATGGTGCGAATTTCCTCGTTCGAGAAAATCTTGTCGAGGCGCGCCTTCTCGACGTTGAGCACCTTGCCGCGCAGCGGCAGGATCGCCTGGAATTCGCGATTGCGCGCCATCTTGGCCGAGCCACCGGCCGAGTCGCCCTCGACCAGGAACAGCTCGCTCACGGCCGGGTCGCGCGCGGCGCAGTCGGCGAGCTTGCCGGGAAGCGCCGCTGATTCGAGCGCCGTCTTGCGACGGGCGAGATCGCGCGCCTTGCGCGCCGCTTCGCGTGCGCTAAACGCGGCCAGCGTCTTTTCGACCACCGAGCGCGCGATGGACGGATTCTCCTCCAAGTATTCGCGCAGCCCGTCGCCGACCACCGCTTCGACAATACCTTTTACCTCGCTGTTGCCGAGCTTGGTCTTGGTCTGTCCCTCGAACTGCGGCTCCGCGAGCTTGACGCTGACCACTGCGGTCAAGCCTTCGCGCACGTCGTCGCCGCCCAGCGTTACGCGCTCCTTCTTGAACAGATTCGCCGAACTCGCGTAGTTGTTGATGGTGCGCGTCAGCGCCGCCTTGAAGCCGACGAGATGCGTGCCGCCTTCGATGGTGTTGATGTTGTTGGCAAACGAGAACACGTTCTCGGCGTAGCCGTCGGTGTACTGCAGCGCAACCTCGACCTGCACGCCGTCCTTCTCCGCCTGAATGAAGATGGGCTGCGGTGTCAGGACCGTCTTGGCGGTGTCGATGTATTTCACGAACGACACGATGCCGCCTTCGTACTGGAAGACCTGGCGGCGAGGCTTGGTCGTGCGCCGGTCGTCGAACACGATGCGCAGCCCTTTGGTCAGAAACGCGAGCTCGCGCAGGCGCTGCGCCAACGTCTCGTACTGATAATCGACCTTCTCGAAAATTTCGCTGTCGGGGAGGAACGAGACCACCGTGCCGCGGCGATCGGTGGCACCCAGCTCTTGCAAATCGTTGGCGGGAACGCCGCGCTCGTAACGCTGCGTGTAGCGCTTGCCGTCGCGATGGATCTCCACTTCGAGCCACTCCGCCAGCCCGTTTACCACCGACACGCCCACGCCGTGCAATCCGCCCGACACCTTGTACGAGTCGCGGTCGAACTTGCCGCCCGCGTGCAGCGTCGTCATGACCACTTCCACCGCGGGACGGTGTTGGGTGGGGTGGATGTCGACGGGAATGCCGCGGCCGTTGTCCTCGACACTCACGTGCAAGTCCTCGTGGATGACGACTTCGATGTCGCTGCAGTGGCCGGCCAGCGCCTCGTCGACCGAGTTGTCGACGACTTCGTAGATGAGATGGTGAACGCCGTGGATGTCGGTGCTGCCGATGTACATGGCGGGGCGCTTGCGAACCGCTTCGAGCCCCTTGAGCACCTGAATCTGTTTAGCCGTGTATTCGTGCGTCATTTCGACCTTTCCAGTCTGCGATAGATCCGTGCCGCTCGGAGGCGGCGGCGCCTGGCTGGAGGATTTCTGTTTTTCCAACATCCGCCGGTTCCTGCCTATTCAACGTCCCGCGCGCCCAGCCGAATGCGGGTCAGATTGACCTCTGGACAAGCGGCGCGCAGCTTTTGCACGAGGTCCTTCTCGATGAAGTGAAGCTCTTGCATCCACGCGCCGTGATCGACTCGCACGTACAGGGTGCCGTTTTCGAACTTGGTCGCGTGGGCTCGCTGTGAGATCTCCGGGCCGACGATATCGCTCCATCGCTCGACGAGCTGGCGCTCGTGGAATCGTTTCTGGAGCCCGAGATCGCGCAGGACGGATGGGAGGACGTCTCCAATTCGAGCGAAGGAACGCCGCGTCATACAGTTCGTAAGGTACTTGGTTTGTGCTCGGGAATAAACCACTATTTTCGCCGGCACGCACTTATATCTTGTTGTGGAAACTTAGATTACAATGACAACCAGGTAGTTAACACGTGGGCCGGCGAGTGTGAGTCGATGCGCCTGTAGCGAGACGCTACGCGGGCGCGATACGACCCGCGTCGACGTGCAGAACATGGGCGCGCGACGCCACCGCAGCGGCCACCGGGCTGGTCACGAACACCTGCCGGGCACCCTCCAGAAGCCGCTGCAACTTGGCGATGATGGCCTCGTCGAACTCGGAAAAAACGTCGTCCAGGAGCAGGACACAGGGTTCGCGCAGCTCCCGCTCGAGGTAGGCCATCTCGGCCAGCTTGACGAGCACCGCGAGCAGCCGGCGCTGGCCTTGCGAGCCGAACTTGCGCACATCCTGCCCGTCCATCGTCATCTCCAGGTCGTCGCGGTGCGGTCCGACGAGGGTGACGCCGCGGCGGATTTCTTCGGCCATCCGCCGGATCACCTCTTCGTTGAACCTCTGCACGATGCTCGCCCGGGCCTCCGCAGATCGCTCAGCGAGCACCGAAGACTCGTACCGCATCCCAAACGTAAACGGACTACCGAGGTCTTTGGCCTGCGCTTCTGTCTCTCGCTCTATTGCGCTCGCAAGGTCACGCCGGAGCATGACCAAGTCGCAGCCGGATTCCACCAGACGCTCGTTCCAAGCCGCCATCTCGGCGCGTGACGCGCGCGCCTTGAGCGCGGCGTTGCGCTGTTCGACCACGCGGCGGTACTCCACTGCCGCCCGCAGATAGGCCGGGTCGGTCATGGTCCCGATCATGTCGAGAAAGCGGCGCCGGTGCTCGGGCTCGCCGGACACGACGCGCAGGTCGTGCGGGCCGAACAAGACCGCCGGGAAACGCCCTGCGAGATCCGCCCGCCGCGAGAGCAGCACGCCGTCCACCTTGAGCGACTTCTTGACACGGCCGCCGTCGCCGCGCTCGAGGGATAGGGCGAAGCGCTCCCCACGGCCGTCGGCAAAGCGGGCGTCGACTTCGACGCGGCCGAAGGGCTGGTCGAAACGAATGAGCTCGGCGTCGGTCTGCGCGCGGAAGGACTTACCGAAACGGAAAAAATAGATGGCTTCGAGGAGGTTGGTCTTGCCCTGGCCGTTGGGCCCGATGACGAAGTTGAGCCCGGGCCCGAATTCGATCCGCCCGCCGGCGAGATTGCGGTAGTGAGTGGACTCGAATCGCTCGACGCGCACTCAGTCGCTCAGGCGCAGGGGCATCAACAGGCACTGGTGCGCGAGCTCTTCGCCGTCTTTCTCCGGTGACACCACACCCGCGTTGTCGTTTCGATCCAACAAAAACGAAACGTCGGGGCTTTCCATGGTACGCAAAATGTCGAGCAGGTAGCGGGCGTTGTACCCGATCTCCATCTTGGGCGAGTTGTACGCGCACGTCACTTCCTCGACGGCCTCACCGACGTCCGGTGTCTTGACCGACAACGTCAGTCGATCGTCTTCGAGCACCAACTTGACCTGGTGGGTGATGGCACTAGAGAGGATGGACACGCGACGGCAGGCGTCGGTGAGCTCGTCGCGGCTCACGGTCAGCTTGCGCGTGTTTTTCTTGGGCATGACCTGGTTGTAGTCGGGAAACGGCCCTTCCAGCAACCGCGAGTAAATGACCGTGTCGCCCATGTCGAAGGTGATGTGGTTCTCGGCCAGCGAGACCTGCACGCTGTCGAGCCCGCCCACCAAGGAGCGATAGATATTGAGAGCCTTGGGCGAGACGATGACGTCCTTGTCGTCGCCGTTCTCGGTGGCACCGGGAAGCTCCACTTTCGCCAGGCGATGCCCGTCGGTGGCAATCATGCCGAGGGTGCCTTTTTTGATCTCCCACAGAACGCCGCACAGCGACGGACGTGTCAGGTCGGTTGAGACGGCATAGCTGGTCTTGTTGATCATGCGGTCGAGTGTGGCCGCACCGATGGGGAAGTTGACCGCGGTCTTCTGCGACGGAAGCTTGGGAAACTCGTCTGCACTCTTGCCCGTCATCTTGAAGCGGCTGCGGCGGCACTTCACCGAGATGCGATCCCCTTCCACCTCGATCGTCACCTTGTCGTCCGGCAGCGAGCGCGCGATCTCGAAAAACTTCTTACCCGGAATGGCGATCGAACCGGGCCCCGATGTCTCGCACGCGAGCGTTTGCGTGAGCGACACATCCAGGTCGTTGGCGGTAAAGGTCACTTTGCCGTCGCCGCGCGTTTCGAGAAGGAAGGTGGAAAGAATGGGAAGCGATGTCTTAGTCGGCACCACGGCCGCAATACCCTGCAGGCTCTTCAACAAATCCTTCTGATCGACGGTAATCTTCACGCCCATTCCTCCTTCGGCCCCTGTCTCACTGCACGCGACGCGTCGCTTTCGGTCTACTATTTGCGGAGTCGAAACTATACCGCAGGCGCATTCCGACTTCAAGAAAGGTATCTACTCGTCCCCATAGATTTACCGATGCACTCCCGAGCCGGCCTGTTCTACTGATTGATTAGATATCTATCCAATCGCAGTAGCAGTAGCACTGTGGAGATGTCGAACAACTCACCCCACACGCTCTCGTGACTTGGGATTAGCCGCCAGCTCCGGTCTGGACGAACGGTGGATTCGTTGTCGACAAGCATCCCGTCTTTCCCCTAGGGAAAACTCCTGACACGTCATCCACAGAGGATGTCCACAAAATTGTGGATATCAAGCAGCGCGACATTGTGTCAGGGGAAAAAAGCGAAAGACCGGAGGTGTTACGTGCACGTCGCTGCAGCGAACGTACACGACGAACCTCCGGTCTCTCTTGCCGCACACGCTGTGGATAGCGAGCGACCTACGAGGAGAGCTCCTTTCGCAGCTGGCCGATGGTCGAGCGCAGCGAGACATCGCGCTCGATGAGATCGGAGATCTTCTGGCAGGCGTGAATCACGGTGGTGTGATCGCGCCCGCCGAAGCGCTGGCCGATTTGCGCAAGCGATGCCGACGTCATGTCGCGAGCGAGAAAGATCGCGACCTGGCGGGGAAACGCGAGCCGCGCCGTGCGCACTTTGGAGCGCATCGATTCCACCGGGACGCGGTAGTGCTGCGATACGACTTTCTGGATAATCGTGATGCTGGCTTTCTTGGGCGTCGATTTCACGAAGTCCTTGAGGACGTCGCGCGCCATCTCGTTCGTGATGTCTTGCTTGTGCACGCTGGCGTGGACCAGGAGCTTCACCAGGCTGCCTTCCAGCTCGCGGATATTGCTCTTCACCGTGTCCGCGATCAGTCCCAGAACGTCGTCGGGGATGGAAATGTTCTCGCGCTCGACTTTCTTGCGCAGAATGGCCAGCCGCGTCTCGTAGTCGGGAGTCTGGATGTCGGTGATGAGGCCCCATTCGAAGCGCGACACCAGACGGTCTTCCAGCGTTGGAATCTCCTTGGGGGGCCGGTCGCTCGTCACCACGATCTGCTTGTTGGCGCCGTGGAGCGCATTGAAGGTGTGGAAGAATTCTTCCTGCGTACTTTCCTTGCCGGCCAAGAACTGAATGTCGTCGATCAGTAAGAGGTCCACGTTGCGATACTTCATGCGGAACTCGTGGCCGTTTGCCTGGCGGATTGCCATGATCATCTCGTTCATGAACGATTCCGCGGACGAATAGTGAACACGAGCACCCGGCTGCGTCTTCAACACGACGTGCCCAATGGCTTGCATCAGGTGTGTCTTGCCGAGGCCCACGCCGCCGTAGATGAACAACGGGTTGTACACCTGTGCCGGCCGCTCCGATACGGCCAAGCACGCGGCGAGCGTCATGCGGCTGTTGTTGCCGACGACGAACTCCTCGAACACGTATTTGGGATTGAGGCGCTCGCCCTCCGCCGCCGGCCTGCGTACGCGCTGCGGCGACATGAGGGGCGCCAGCTCACCGCGCCGCGGCAAGATCTCCGGCGGAGCGTCGTTGGCGTTATTGAGCGAGACCTGCGGGTCGGCGCCAAGCACCTGGCGCATCGCGAAGGCGATCTTCTCGGAGTGATGCTCGCTGACCCAATCGACGAAAAACTTATTCGGGCAATCCAGCACGACCTTGTGACCATCGACGTTGTTCAGGCGCATGGGCTTGAACCACGTCTCGAACGTTTGCTTGTTGACCAATGTGGCCACGGTCGCGAGAAACTCCGACCACATGTGATCGCGGGAGGATACCGACATGGATGGAACCCTTTCTCTCTCGGAGCGAATCCGAAGCGAGCCGGCCGACCAACGGCCGAATGCCCAAACCCTTCACCAACATCGTTGTTTCACCGTGCCGCACCGAGGCGCGGCTGAAAGTCTTTGAAAAAGCGCCGGTTGGAACTGCGCCGGCACCACCAAGAGACAGCTTATCCACAAATGTGGATAAGCCTCAAACCGATTGTGGACAAGTTAGATGCGAAGCAAGAAGGGGCCGTCACGGCGAAGTTGTCCACAGCACCTGCTGCCAACCAAAGCCTATGTGAATTGAGAAAAACCAACCCCAAGCGAAGCTGAACCGAGCGCGAAGGTATCAAAATCCGAAAAGGCGCCTCAAGCGGAAACGGTCAGTTGTTCACAGGAACCACGAAGTGGAGTGAATGAGCGCGGTTGGATGAGCTTTGGACTGTGGATAAGATGTGGATGATTGTGGGCAGTTCGCGGGCTTGACGCCGCCTCTTTCTTACTATAAAGTCTCCTGCTTCGGTCCAAGTTCAATGTCTGGACGCAGTGACGCGCTCTTGTCGCGCGACGGCATCATTTTCATCCGAATCATACAGGGATTATCGACATGAAACGCACATTTCAGCCTCGCCTCCGCAAACGCAAACGCGAGCACGGCTTCCGCAAGCGGATGAGCACCCGCGGCGGCCGTCTCGTTCTCAAGCGCCGTCGTGCGAAGGGGCGCAAGCGCATCGCTGCGTAGTGCCACGGTCGTGAGCCCGGCCGATCATTCGTCGGGCGCTAACCGCGGGGACTCGGCCCGTGGGACCCGGCGACGCGCGCGAACCCTGACGCATGCATGGCAATTTCGGCGCTGCTACGACAGCGGCACCAAGCTCGTCGCATGCCACGCCGTCATTTTTCTCCATCGCGCGGAATCGCCGGACGGGATCCGAGTCGGTGTCGTCGCCAGCCGCAAAGTCGGCGGCGCGGTAAAAAGAAACCGAGCGAAGCGGCTCCTGCGGCAAGGCGCCCGCCGTATCGCCGAAAAATGGATTGATCGTCACATTTGGGTCGTCCTCGTCGCGAAGGCGTCGATCGTCGAAGCTCGCGCCGCAGAGATCGAGGACGACATCGAGCGAGTGCTTGCGAACAGCGGCGCGCTCGAGTAGCGAATCATCGTCACAGGAAGTGATCGTCACATGCGGTCCCGTCCCTCCGCGACGCTAACGGCGTCGCTCTTGGCCCTCGTCGGCGCCTATCGTCGCTGGCTGTCTCCCCTCCTTCCCCCCGCGTGCCGGTTTTACCCTTCGTGCTCCGAGTATGCGCGCGACGCCGTGGCGCAGTACGGCGCGCTCCACGGTTCGGCGCTGGCGGCAAAGCGCCTGGCGCGCTGCCACCCGTGGTGCGAAGGCGGGTTTGACCCGGTGCCGTCTGCGTCTGGTAGCCCTCGCGGCAACCACCGCGCTGCGCCTGCCGAGGTGGGGCGATGAAAAAGGGCATGAGCATGGAGCGGCGCGCGCTCATCGCGTTCGTCGCGTCGATGGCGTTCTTCCTCTTGTACGATGCGCTCTATCTCGCGCCCAAGATGCGCGAGCAGCGCTCGCGGCGCGAGGCTGAGCAGCAAGCCCAGGCTGAAGAGACCGCGCGGCAGCAAGAAAGAGCTCCTGCCGATACCATTGGTGCGGCGGAGACACCGCCCGCGCTCGCGCCGGCGCAGCCCGATTCCGGCCTCGCCGTGCTCCCCGGCACCGATCGCCTGCCCCAGAGCGACACCCCCAGCGCGCGGGTTACGGTGGCCACTCCGCTCTACGAGATCAAGATCGACACGCGAGGCGCGTCGATCGAATCGGTCCAGCTATTGAAATTCAAAGCACTCGACGGCGGACACGTCGAGCTCTTGCCCGCCGGCGACAGCTGGTCGGGCCAGCGCCTGCTGGGCACCTCCATCAAGGGCGAAGCGAGCCAGCTCGACCTCGAGGACGTGGTGTTCACCGCCACGATGAACGGTGTGCCCGCCGGCGACAACGACCGCGTCGCCGTCGCCGAGAGCGACTCCATCGACGTCGTGTTCCGCGCTAGCGCGGGCACCGGCTTCGTCGAGAGAACGTATCGCTTCTACGGAAATCGCTACGACTTCACCAACACGCTGCGCGCGAGTGAGGCGCTGATCCCCGGCGCCGAACAGGTGGCGTGGAGCTTCGGGCCCGGTTTGACAAACACCGAGATGAACGTGAAAGACGACCAGTCGCGCTTCCGTTCGTCGGTTCTATTGGGCGAAGAATTCCACCGCAAGACGACGGGCGATTTCGACGGAGCCAACCAGGAGAGCTTCAACGGAACGCTCAACTGGGCCAGCCTGCAAACCAAGTATTTCATGGCCGCCATGTACCCGCCGAAGCCGGTGCGCGCGGAGGTGACCATGTCGGGCATCCGCGCGGAGCATCGCGTGTCGCAGGTGGTGGCGGTTCCGGCCGCAATCGCGCGCGGCGAGCTCATGAGCGAGATGCGCGCCTACGTCGGCCCGCTCGATTTCAAAATCGTCGAGGGCCTCGGCGTGGGTCTTGAAAAGAACGTCGAGTTTGGATGGAAGTTCATTCGTCCGGTCAGCATCGCCGTCTTGTGGGCGCTGAACGCGGTTCATCGCGTGATCCCCAATTACGGATGGGCCATCATCATCATTTCCGTGCTGACTAAGGTCCTCTTCTACCGACTGACGCACAAGAGCTTCAAGTCGATGAAGGAGATGCAGGATCTGCAGCCGCGACTGGCTGCGCTCAAGGAGAAATTCGGCAACGACAAGCGCCGCTTGAGCGAAGAGACGATGAAGCTGTACCGCGAGGCGGGCGTGAATCCGCTGGGCGGTTGCTTGCCCATGCTCTTGCAGATGCCCGTTTTCATCGCGCTGTTCAATGTGCTCAGTCACGCCATCGAGCTGCGCGGTGCACCGTGGATTGCGTGGATCAACGACCTGTCGCAGCAGGACATTTTGTTCAAGCTGCCGTTCACGCTGCCGCTCATCGGCGACAACTTCAGTTTGCTCCCGTTGTTGATGGGTGCGGCGATGTGGATGCAGTCGAAGCTGGGCGCCTCGCCCACGGGACAGCCCGGCAATCCCATGCCGCCGGGGTTCAACACCCTTCTTCCCATCGTGTTCACCGTGCTCTTTTACAAGATGCCGTCGGGGTTAGTCATTTACTGGATCATCAACACCGGCTTGTCGGTGTTCCAGCAGTACTACATCGTGCGCGACTCGAAGCAGACCGCGCTGGCCGTGGTGGAAGAGCCGGTTGTGCCGGCGAAGAAGCGACGGAACCGCAAGAGCTCGTAGCGACATGGCCAACTCGATCGAGATTACCGGCAAGACCATCGATAATGCGCTCGAAAAAGCGCTCAAGGACCTGCGCGCGCGCAAGGACGAAGTCGACATCGAAGTGCTGTCGGAATCGCACAGCGGCTTGCTGGGTATTTTCGGCGGCAAAATGGTACGCATTCGCGTCACGCGTAAAACGGGCAAATCGGCCGCCGGCGGCGACGAAGGCGCCGACGTCATTCAGTCGGTCATCGGGGAAGTGCTCGGGTTCATGGGCGTGGCGTACACCTTGACCATCGAAGAGTCCGAAGACACCACCTTCGTAAACATCAACTCCGACGGACTCGACGGACTGCTGATCGGCCGCCGCGGAGAAACGCTGGCGTCCATTCAGCACGTCGTGAACCGAATCTTCACCAAGCGCACCGGCCGGCACAGCAAGATCACGGTCGACGTCGGCGGCTACGTGCGCCGCAAGCACCGCCTGCTGGTCGAGAAGGCGCAGAAGCTCGCCGAGCGCGTGAGCAAGACGCAAAAGGAATATGATTTCGAGCCGCTGAAAGCGTCCGAGCGTCGCATCATCCACCTCGCCGTGGCCGACTTCGACGACGTCACGACCTACACCATCGGCGACGGGCTGTTGCGCAAGGTCGTCATCTCGCCCAAGACATCCGCCACCGAAGACCTGCCCCGCGACTGATCGCCCGCTGCGGCGCCGCCCGCGTGCGCGGCGCGTGCTAGAATTTGCGTTCCATGAAGCACTCCTCCGACACCATCGCCGCGTTGTCGACGGCCCCAGGAGAAGCCGGCATCGCGGTCGTGCGCATCTCCGGTGCGCGCGCGTTCGAGCTCCTCGACGCGGTGCTGCGCACGCCCTTGGGCGAGCACTTCGGCGGCGCCTGGGAGCACCGGCGTATCTATCGGGCGGACTTCGTCGATGCGCGCGGTGAGCGTGTGGACGACGTGATGGTCGCGGTCATGCGCGCACCCGAGTCGTACACCGGCGAGCACGTGGTCGAGATCAGCTGCCACGGCGGCAGTGCAGTCGTCGCGCGCGTTCTCGAGAGTCTCTTCGATTGCGGTGCGCGCCCCGCCGAGCCCGGCGAGTTCACGCAGCGTGCGTTCTTGAACGGCAAGATGGATCTCATCCAGGCGGAAGCGGTGGCGGACTTGATCCACGCGCGCACCGAGCTGCAGCGTGCGGTCGCGCACCGACAGCTGCGGGGTGCCTTGTCGAGCCGTATCGATTCGCTCGCCGACGACATGATGAGTGTGCTCGCGATCGTGGAGGCGAATATCGACTTCATCGAGGAGGGCATCGATGTGCTCGACGTCCCCGCGACCCTCGCCAATTTGTCGCGCCAGCGCGACGCGCTGGACGAGCTGCTTTCCACCGCGGCGTTGTCACGGCCGCTGCGCGAAGGCTATCGGGTGGTGATCGCGGGGCCGGTCAACGCCGGCAAGAGCAGCTTGTTCAATCGCCTGATCGGCGAGTCGCACGCCATCGTGACCGAGATCCCGGGTACGACGCGCGACGTGCTGCGCGAGACCATCGTCATTGACGGCGTGCCCTTCGTGCTGCACGACACCGCCGGGTTGCGCAGCGGCACCCCGGACCGCGTGGAGGCGATCGGAATCGATCGCGCGGTGGACGCCGCACACTCCGCCGACGTGGTGGTGTTCGTGGTGGATGGTTCGCGCGATGAGCTCCCGCCCGGCACCGAGGGTGTGCTCCACCGCCTCGACGCCTCGCGCGCGCTTGTGGTATTGAACAAGACGGATCTCGGGACGGCGCGCGCCGCGGTCGTGGAGGGTGTTGCACACGTGCGCACCTCGGTCGTCACCGGCGAAGGTGTGGACGAAGTACGGCGGGCGCTGGTACGGCTCGCAGGTTCAGAAGGTCTGGCGATGGCCGCCCGCGAGCGGGTGATCTTGAACGCACGGGTCGCGACCCTGCTTTCACAGGCACGCTCCCGGCTCGATCGCTTGGGCCCGGCAGTGGAATCCCGAGAACCCCTGGAGATCCTGGCGGTGGAGGCGCGCGAGATTCTCTCGTTATATGAGGAGACGACCGGTCGCCGCTACCACGACGGGCTGCTCGATGCCATCTTCTCACGCTTCTGCATCGGGAAGTGAAATTGTCAACTTTGGATGGTCAACATTACATGCCTCGTGATTTCGACATTATTGTAATCGGCGGCGGCCATGCAGGTTGCGAAGCCGCGCTGGCGTCGGCGCGCATGGGAATGCACACTCTTTTGTCGACGCTGCGCCGCGATCGGATCGGTCACATGCCGTGCAATCCCGCCGTGGGCGGACTGGCCAAGGGCCATCTCGTCAAGGAGCTCGACGCCCTGGGCGGCGAGATCGGACGCGCCACCGATCGCGCCGGGATTCAATTTCGTATGCTCAATCGCGCGAAGGGCCCGGCCGTTTGGTCGCCGCGAGCTCAAGTTGACAAAGTTCGTTACGCCGGCATCATGCGCGAGACCATTGAAAACCAGCCCGGAATCGTGGTCGCGGAAGAAGAGATTGCCGGGCTGATTGTCAACCAAGACGGCTTTGCCGGGGTCCGGCTGGCGAGCGGAGACGTCATCCACGCAAGGGCTTGCGTCCTGACAGCGGGAACCTTCTTGCGCGGGCTGATGCACACCGGCGATCGCCAGACCGTGGGTGGACGCGAGGGCGAGCCGCCGGCATCGACGTTGTCGGAGAGTCTGCGCGGGCTGGGGCTGCGGATGGGTCGCCTCAAGACGGGGACGCCGCCGCGAATCTTCCGCGATAGCGTCGACCTGTCTCGCATCGAGGAACAGCCGGGGGACAACCCGCCGCAGCCGTTCTCGTACCGGACCGAGTGCATCGAGCTGCCACAGGTCCCGTGTCACCTCACCTACACCAGCGAGGCCACGCACGACGTCATTCGACGCAATCTGTCGCGCTCGCCGCTCTACGGCGGCGTCATCGAAGGCATCGGACCGCGCTATTGTCCGTCGATCGAAGATAAAGTGGTTCGCTTCGCAGATAAGCAGCGACACCAGGTGTTCATCGAGCCGGAAGGGCTGGATCATCCCGAGCTCTATCTTAATGGGATTTCGACCAGCCTCCCGGTCGACGTGCAGCTCGAGATCCTTTCGTCGATTCCGGGGCTCGAGTACGCGCGCATGGCGCGTCCGGGCTATGCGGTGGAGTACGATTTCTTCCCGCCCGATCAACTGCACCGCACAATGGAATCGAAAACGATCGCGCGTTTGTACTTCGCCGGCCAAGTGAACGGAACGTCGGGGTACGAAGAGGCGGCCGCGCAGGGGTTCGTCGCCGGTGTGAACGCGGTGCTGCAGCTGCGCGGCGCAGAGCCGTTCGTGCCGCGGCGCGACCAAGCGTACCTCGGCGTGCTGCTCGACGACCTCACCACCAAGGAGATCGACGAGCCGTATCGCATGTTCACCAGCCGCGCCGAATTTCGTCTATCGCTTCGTCAGGACAACGCCGATGAACGCCTGATGGAGGCGGGATGCCGGCTCGGTTTGGTTCCGCAGGCCGCGCTCGAACGAGTGACTGCGCGCGTAGCGCGCGTCGACGCGACCATCGCAACCCTCTCGCGCAGCGCGTTTCCGTCGCGCGACGGCGAGGCGCACTTCGCCGCATGGGGACTGGAGCCGGTGCGACACGGCGCGACGCTGCGCGATGTGTTGCGCCGCCCGGGCGTGAACATGAGCCACCTGCGCGCGCTGGGATGCATCGACGGCGAAGCAGCTCTCGACGCCGCGGTCGAGTGCCGCGTGAAGTACCAAGGCTACATCGACCGCCAGGCGCGCGACGTGCATGCGCTCGCCGACTTGGAAGCACGCCGCATTCCGCGCGACTTCGCCTTCGAGACAATTACCGCCTTGAGCACCGAGGCGCGCGAAAAGCTGCGCGTGAAGCGGCCCGAAACTCTCGCGCAAGCGTCGCGCATCGCCGGTGTGCGCGCTTCGGATCTCTCGATTCTTGCGGTGTACGTCGAGCGCGCGCGGCGTTCCACCGCCGGATGAGCATCGCCGACGAACTGCGCACTGCCAGCGCTGCCATTGCGCGCGAAATTCCCGCGCTCGCCAACACTCCCCTCGAACTCTATCTGTACGAGCTTCTGCAATGGAACGACGAACTCGGTCTCGTGTCGAAGCGCGAACCGCTCGCGGCGTGCACGCGGCTGGTTCGCGAAAGCGCGGAGTTCGGCGGTATCGCGGCGCACGCACTCGCACGCGGTGAGCCGCGCGTCGCCGATGTCGGCTCGGGCGGTGGATTCCCCGGCGTGATTTGGCGGCTCTTGTATCCGGACTGGCATCTCGTGCTGATTGAACGGCGCGAGAAGAAGGCTGCGTTTCTCGAGCGCGTAGTTCGGCGCTTGTCGTTCGCCCAGATCGAAGTCGTCACCGCCGATGCGCGCGACGCGGGACTGCTCGATCGGTTCGCGCGCGCGTTCGATTTGGTCGCGACCAAGGCGGTCGGCGAGCCGGCGCGCACCGCGCCGCAAATCGAAGACTTGCTCGCGGACGATGCGCACTTCGTCACCACGGTGCCGGCCGAAGCGGATGTTCCGTTGCGCTGCGGCCGAAGACTCGTCCGGGTCGACGACGTGCGCGCGCAATTTGGCCGATACGTTCGGTACCAAAACCGTGTATAAGTGGTTCGGTCGCGCACGCGGCCGGCCATGCAATTCATCCCGACCAAGATCAACGGCGTCTACCTCCTCGAGATCGAGCGCAAGGAGGATGCACGCGGCTTCTTCGCCCGCATTTTTTCCCGCGACGAAATGCTGGAGCGCGGTCTGGTAGCGGAGTTTCCGCAGCACAACATCGGCTACAACGAGCTCAAGGGTACGTTGCGCGGCATGCATTTCCAGCGCGCTCCGCACGCCGAGACCAAACTCGTGCGTTGCACCAGCGGCTCGGTCGTCGACGTGGCCCTCGACATCCGGCCTAGCTCGCCCACGTTCAAGCAGTGGGTAGCGGTCGAGCTCAGCGCGCACAATCGCCGCATGCTCTACATCCCGGAAGGGTGCGCGCACGGGTACCAGACCCTGGAAGACGCCACAGAGTTAAGCTACCTAACTTCTCAATTCTATATGCCACAATCAGCTACGGGTCTGCGTCACGATGACCCGGCGTTTGCAATCGAGTGGCCGCTGGCGGTCTCGCGCATTTCCGACGCCGATCGCAAGTGGGCCGACTTTTCTCCCGAAGCCACTCGCTAGCGAAAGGGATCCCGCATGATCATCGTCGATCGCGCGCTCGCGAAACGACACGCCGAAGACAAGCCGTTGCGCGTCGCCCTCGTCGGTGCCGGTTACATGGGTCGCGGCATCGCCCTGCATTTCTTGGAGCCGCTCGTGGGGATGCGCCTGGTGGCGGTGTCGAACCGCACCATCGGCGACGCCGCGCGCGCGTATTCTCAAGCAGGGATTGAAGATACACGAACGGTGGCGAGCGTGCGGCAGCTCCAGGATGCGATCGCGGCGCGCACCCCCGCGATCACCGACGATGCATTCCTGCTTTGCCAGGCGGACGGCATCGATGTGCTGATCGAATCCACCGGCGAGATCGAGTTTGGTGCTCGGGTCGCGATGGAGGCCATCAAGCACCGGAAGCACGTGGTCCTCATGAACGCAGAGATGGACGCCACCATCGGACCTATTCTCAAGGTCCACGCCGATCGCAACGGTGTCGTCATCACCAACACCGACGGAGACGAGCCCGGAGTCGCGATGAACTTGGTCCGCTTCGTCAACGGTGTCGGTTACCGCGCCGTCGCTGCCGGCAACCTCAAAGGGATGATCGATCCCTACCGCACGCCCGACACACAGAAGGCGTTCGCGGAGAAGTACCACCAGAAGCCGCGCATGATCACCTCCTTCGCCGACGGCACCAAGCTGTCGATGGAATGCACTATCTTGGCTAATGGCACTGGGTTCCGAGTCGGGCAGCGCGGCATGTATGGACCCAAGTGCGCCCATGTCAAGGAGGCCATGACGGTGTTTCCCGTGAAACAGCTGCTGGAAGGTGGTCTGGTCGATTACCTCTTGGGGGCTGAGCCGCACACCGGCGCGTGGGTCGTGGCGCACTCGGAAAACCCGATCAAGCAGCAGTACATGAACTACTTCAAGATGGGCGACGGACCGTTCTACGTCTTCTATACGCCCTATCACTTACCGCACGTGCAGATCGTCGACACGGTGGCGCGCGCCGGACTATTCGGGGATGCCACCGTCGCGCCCATCGGTGCACCGGTGTGCGAAGTCATTACGATCGCCAAGAAGGATCTTCGCGCCGGCGAGACGTTGGACGGTATCGGCGGATTCGCCTGCTATGGCACCATCGACAACGCCGACGCCGTTGGCGGCGAAGGGCTGCTCCCGATGGGTTTGTCGGAGGGGTGCATCCTCAAGCGTGACGTTCCGAAGGACCAGGCGGTTCGCTACGCCGATGTCGAGGTTCCGGCGGGACGACTATGCGACCAGCTGCGTGCGGAACAAGACCGGCACTTTGCTGTACATCGCTAGGGTTTAGGCGCCAAGGCTCAACGGGAGGCTCACCAATGAACAGACGCGGTGTCATCGTGGCGGTTGCGGCCGTAGCCGCGCTCGCGTGCTCGGGAAAAAAGGAAGCGCCGCGCGAGCACGTCGCCTTTGGCGAGTTTATCCAGCCCGAGGATTCGTTTCCCAAGCTCCGGTACTTCGACGGGCAAGTCTCCCTTAATGATCGTTGCGCGGTTCGTAAGATCCGACTCAACTCAAAGATGCCGCCGGTCTACGTCAACGGACGGGCGATCGGCTTCTGCTGATCCCCCTGCGCAGCGACCTTCGTGAAAGGTCCCGAACCGTACCTCAACGACTTCCACATCCAGCTTCCCTGCTGTGTCGATAGCACGCAGCTTGCGATCCTCGACCCGGTGCATCGGGAGTTTGTCAACCACGAGGTCTACTTCTTCTCGAGTGATGGCGCCCACGACCAGTTCAACGCCGAACCATATCGATTTACCGGCCTAGTCACCGACCCGGTGTCGTTGGAGCGCTTCCAGCCGACCGCCACATCGCAGCACAGGACTGCTGCCGGCCGTCTGTTCTACTTCGCGTCCGACTCGACCCTGACGCAGTTCGATCAGGACCCCGACGTGTACTCGACGCCCAAACCCTCCATGCATGAGGTCAAGTAACCGGCGTTTCACGTGAAACACGGGTTGTCCCCGGCTATTTTCTGCGGGCGCTGACAAATTTGTTGTATCACGCCCCGTCGGGACGTTATTCTGTGCAACGACACCCCACCGCACCAATGTAACGCGTTGTGAATAAACATTTTATGAAGACTTCCATCCGGCGGATCGGTCTCGTTGCGGCGATTTTGGGGTGCTTGGTGGCTTGTTCGGGCGGCGACGACGGCGGGGGCGTCGAACCGGTCAACCGAGCTCCTACTATCTCCTTTATTTTCGATAAGATAGGTGTCGTCCGCAGTACCCCGGTCCAGCTTTCGGTCAACGTCAACGATCTCGACAACGATCCCCTCACGCTGACCTGGTCGGTCACCCGCGGAACCATCGCCCCCCTGAACAGCGCCAAGACCCTGGTGCAGTGGAACGTTCCCAGTGCCGTCGGCCTCGATTCCATCACGGTCACGGTCAGCGACGGAACGGCCTCGCGGACCCTCGTCGAAGGGATCAAGGTCGGTTACCCACACACCAGCATCACCGCGCCGAGCGTCTTCATGAAGAGCCGATCTCCTTATATCGTCACCTTGAGCAGTGGCGTGGTATTGGCCGTGACCGGCGCGACCGTCATCGAGCCGGGTACCGAGATCTTGCTCGAGACCACGAATATGGTGATCGACGTCACCGATACCCTGCTGGCCGTCGGTGAGCTGTTTGAGCCCATTGTCATCCAGCCCAACCGTCGCCACCTGACGTGTGATGACGATCGCGGATGGTGGGAAGGCATCAAGGTGTCCACCGACGCCCCCTCGAACGGCAATCTGAAATTGGAGAACGCCACCGTCGCCTACGCCCAGTACGGCATTCGGCTGCGGGACAACGGCAACGCCTTTGTCAACAACACCCAAATCCGCTGCAGCGGACAAAACGGAATCTTGCACGAAGGAGGGGGCGCTCTCGTCGTCAAGGACAGCGAGGTGATCAACGGCCGTTTCGACGGAATCGCGATCAGCTCCGACACGTTCTCGCCCGACTCGGTGCTGATCGATCGTTGTACCATTCAA
Source organism: Candidatus Krumholzibacteriia bacterium (assembly GCA_025923935.1). Classification (GTDB taxonomy): domain Bacteria; phylum Krumholzibacteriota; class Krumholzibacteriia; order WVZY01; family JAKEHA01; genus JAKEHA01. The sequence continues at coordinate 10,028 of JAICFA010000005.1, read as the reverse complement.
TTCAACGGTCGAACGGGAATTGCGCTGGATCTCATGGACGCCGCGCAAGCGGTCGAGATCGCGATTCAATATTCGGACATACGCTTCAATGCCGAGCACGGCATCACGCTCGACAATGCGGTATTCCCCGCCATTCATTACAACTTCTTCTTCGGGAACGGTGCCGGCAGTCAGTTTCAACTAAACAGTATATGGCTGTTCAGCGGGTACCCCGGTGGAGTGGTGATGCCCCAGCTCGATGCCTCGTGCAATTTCTGGGGGGCGCCCGTCACCAACGTAGCGACCATCGAAGCGCTGGTTCGCGACCAACAAGACACCGGCACCGTCGGCACCGACGTCATTGTCTCGCCGTGGTCCAACGAAAATCCGCTGACCGGTTCGTCGTCGTGCGTGTGGCCGTGATCGATCGCCCTGCATGACAAGGACCCGTGAGCTGCAAGGATGAACATGGGACGCATCATCGCGATAGCCAATCAGAAGGGCGGCGTGGGCAAGACCACCACCGCCGTGAACCTGTGCGCCAGCTTGGCAGCGGCCGAGCGCAAGACGCTGCTCGTCGATATGGACCCGCAGGCCAACGCCGTCTCGGGCGTGGGCATCGACAAGAAGCTCGTGCAGACCACCATCTACGAAGTGTTGTTCGACGACAACTTGGTGCTCGACGCGATTCTCGAATCGCCCATGCCCTTCCTGCACGTGCTCCCCGCGAGTCCGTCGCTGGCGGGCGCCGAAGTCGAGTTGGTGGCCGAACCGCGACGCGAATTTCGACTCAAGCGCGCGCTTTCCCATATTAAGGACGAGTACGAGTACATCGTGGTTGATTGTCCGCCCAGCTTGGGATTTCTCACCGTCAACACGCTGACCGCGGCGGACTCGCTCTTGATTCCGCTGCAGTGCGAATACTACGCACTGGAAGGTCTCACGCAGTTGTTGTCTACGGTGAAGATGGTGCAGGCTTCGCTCAATCCGAATCTCGCCATCGAAGGCGTGCTGCTCACGATGTATGACAAGCGCCTGAACCTTGCCAGCCAGGTGGCGCAAGAGGCGATGAATTATTTCGGCAACAAGGTCTACAAGACGGTGATCCCGCGCAACGTCAAGCTGAGCGAATCGCCCAGCTTCGGCAAGCCCATCATTCTTTACGACGTGCAATGTCAAGGTGCGAGGAGCTACTTGGACCTCGCGCGAGAGGTGATCGGAGATGTCCACTAGAAAGGTTCTTGGACGCGGTCTAGAAGCATTGATCCCAGGTGCCGCTTCGATAGAGCAGCCGCAACCGGGCGAGCGCGTGCTCGACGTTCCCACCGACGCGGTGGAAGCGAACCCCTATCAGCCGCGCAAGCATTTCGACGACGAGCGGCTAAAGGAGCTGGCCGACAGCATCCGCGCCGACGGCGTGCTGCAACCCGTGGTCGTGCGCCGCAAGGGCGCGACTTACGAGCTCATTATGGGCGAACGGCGTCTGCAGGCCGCGCGCCTGGCCGGCGTGCCCACCATTCCCGTGGTGGTGCGCGACGTACGCGACGCCGACGCGCTGCGCCTGGCCATCGTCGAGAACATTCAGCGCGAGAACCTGAACGCCATCGAAGAAGCACAGGCGTACCGACGCTTGATTTCCGAGTTTGGAATGTCGCAGGCAGACGTTGCCGGTATGGTGTCGAAAGATCGCAGCTCGGTGGCCAATACGCTGCGTTTGCTCAATCTTCCGCCCGACGTGCAGCGCATGGTCGAGGATGGCACACTCACCGGCGGGCACGCGCGCGCTTTGCTGTCGCTGCCCACGCAGAAGGAACAAACCGCGCTGGCGCGGCGTATCGCGGAGCAAAACCTGAGCGTGCGGCAAGTCGAAGCGGAAGTGGGACTGACGCGCGTGAAGAAGAGCACGGCCGCGCGCCGCCACAAGGAAAAGCCGGCGTACTTGGCCGATCTCGAGAAGGCGTTCGCGCAGCACTTGGGCACGCGCGTCTTCATCGAGGAGAAACGCGGCGGCAAGGGCCGCATTCAAATCGAATTCTACAGCTTCGACGATTTCGAGCGGCTCGCGGGCCTCATGCACATTCCGCTTCCGCGCTAGCGCTCCGGGCGAATGATGGCGAAAGAGTTTTCGGTCATCATCGTTCCACACGATCACCGCACCACGTGGAATCTCCGCGTCTCGTATCGCATGGCGCTGCTCTTCGCCATTCTCGCGGGCGTGTCCATCGTGTCGGGTCTCGCCTTCGTCATTACATACGGACGAATCGCGGCGGCGGCGAACCGCTCGCTGAGGCTGGGACGTGAAAACCAGCAGCTCCGCACCGAGCTCACGCAGGTGGACTCACTCAAAGTGGAGTTGGTGCGAATGCAGGCCCTCGGCCTGCAATTCAAAGGCATGCTGGGGGTGCCGCTGAGCCCGGAAGACAGCGCGCTGGTGGCCAGTCTTTCACCGGTTGCTAAATCTCCAGCCATCCCGAGCGACGAAGAGGAAGGCGGTGTGGGGGCGGGTGAGCAGCGCCTCATGCTGGACTCGATGCCGTCGATGTGGCCGGTAAAAGGCTACATCACAAAGGAATTCTCGGTGACGGGCGGCGAAAAAAGTCCCGACTACCACCCGGGTATGGATATTGCTGCCGCACGTAACACGCCGGTGGTGGTGGCAGCGGATGGTGTCGTCGAAGCAAGTGTATTTGACGATGTCTACGGGTGGATGGTCGAAGTCGATCACGGGTATGGGATACGGTCCGTATATGGACACAATTCCCGCAATCTGGTAAACATCGGTGACCGGGTTAACCGTGGTCAGACAATCGCCTTCGTGGGGAGCACCGGCAAGAGCACGGCCCCGCACCTACACTTCGAGGTTCGTGAGAACGGCGTTCCTGTCGACCCGCGGAAGTACCTGCTGAATTAGTGCGACTGACGAACGCTTATCCACGGGGGACCGCAGCACATGTTGAAAACGGGCCAAAAGACGACTCAGTCGAACGAGGAGGCGAAAGTCATGTTTGGTAAAGACGCGGAAATCACCACCGGGCAGTCGACGTTGAACTCGATGCTGGGCCAAGGGTGCAAGATCAAAGGCGACATCGAGCTGCAAGGTACGATTCGTATCGACGGCCAGTTCGAAGGGTCGATCTCCTGCCCCGACACGCTGATCATCGGTAAGTCCGGCGTCGTCAAAGCCGACGTAAAAGTGAAGAATGCCGTCATCGGCGGCAAGCTCGTCGGCAATATCAGCGCGGCGAACAAGATCGAATTGCAGACCGGATCGCACGTCGAAGGCGACATTCAGACGGCGCGTTTGGTCATCGACGAAGGTGTCTTCTTCGAAGGCAACTGCAAGATGGGCGCGAACGCGGGTGCAAGCGCCACGCAATCGCAAGCGCAGTCGCGCGACTCTCACGACCATAGCAAAGACAACTGGGCTCGCAAGGAAGAGAAGCGACCCGAGCCGGCCAGCGCCGTTCGCTAGTCGACTCCAAGTTTCAAGCTCACGCGCGCCCTCGGAGCCAGGCTCCGGGGGCGTTCGTGTTTTCAAGCCAGTTCTCGGCCGGCGGCGGCCGCTTTTCCACACTTGACGAACAATGTGTGCATAAGTCACAGAGGCACCGCCAGCGCCGTTACACACGTAAAATCAATGGGTTATGGTTTTCTGGGCAGGTTTAGGCGGTGCGTTTTCCACAACCGGCCAGGTGCCGACGTGCTAACTGTTGGAATGACAATATCATTTCTTCACAAACGGTAAACATTCGCTTCATCGTCCGCCGTGAAGCATTTGAAAAATACTCACTTGGCAAACGACTAGCGGGGCAGGCGGGGCTCCACCAAGGCGTACACCAAGACACCCGCCAGGGCGGAAAATATGGCGACAAACATGACCGAGGTGCCGGCACCGACGTGGATCCACAGCGGGCCCGGACATGCGCCCGTCAGCGCCCAGCCCATGCCGAAGATCAGCCCGCCCAGCCAGACGCCGTGTTGAAATGGCCGCGGTGTAGTAGCGATTCCTTTCGCGCGCATACGACGCTGCAGCGGAATCATCAGGAGCATCGCGGTAAGCACTGCACTTCCCATGATTCCGTACATGTGGAACGAATGGAATCGAAACATCTCTTGGATGCGGTACCAAGAAATCGCTTCCGTCTTGTACATGGTGACGCCGAAGACGATGCCGATGAGAAGAAACGCTGCGTGGTTCATGCTGATATTATGAGAGCAAGAGCGCGAACAGCACGTGCGACATCAATAGTCCGCCGGCGAAGAAGCTCATGGTGGCGACGAGCGACGGCCACTCGCGCAGCGCCAAGCCGCTGATGGAATGCCCCGACGTGCATCCGTTGGCGTAGCGCGTGCCGAAGCCCACCATGAATCCGCCCAGCACGATCATCACCAAGCCGCGCCAGGTGGCGAGCTGCGAGAACGCAAACACCTCGTGCGGAACCAGCCCACGCGGCTCTTGAAACCCGAGCGCGCGAATTTGCTCCACGGTGCGCGCATCGACAGCGGGCGCCGGTGCGTTCGGAATGAAGTGCGCGCCGATGAATCCGCCGATGACGGCTCCGGCGACGAAGAATAAGTTCCACGCCTCCTTCTTCCACTCGTAGCGCAAATACGCCGGCTTGAGCGGCGAGATAATCGAGCACACGTGCCGGAAGGACGACGACATCCCCCAACGCCGGTTGTCGATCCACATCGCCAGCGGAACGATCGCGCCGATGATGGGACCCGCCACGTACCACGGCCACGCGGGGCCGTTCAATTCGTTCATGGCTCCTCCTGTTTCGATGCCCGCAGCGAGTCGGGCATGGCACCGCGCAGCACCAGCGCCAGGCTGCGGCCGGCGGCCAACGCACCCGCCGTGTTGAGATGGCAATCGTCGTAGAAGGCGTCTGCCGATTTGGGCAACACACGCGCGAGATCCCACAAGGGCAGCGACTGCTCGCGGGCCACCGCGCGCGTCACGTCATTGAGCGATTCCAAGGCCGCATCCATGGCGGCTTCATCGTACACCACGCCGTCGTAGAGCCGCATCCAGTGGTAATTGCGAATGGACGAATCGACCGTGGAGTTCCAGGAGCTGGGATGTGTACCCAACACCAGCAGAAAGCCGTGCGAGCGCGCCATGCCCGCCATGGTGAGCAAGTTGCGGCGAAAGCTCGCCGTGTCGACCGCGAGATCGGTCGTGGTCGCCGCCGGCGCGGCACGCTGCAGCGCGATCTTCCCGGCGTAATCGCTCTTCAAGGTGCGCGTTTCCAAGACGCGCTCGGGGTCGGGATCGATGCGGCGTGCGAGATAGGCCATGCGCCGCACAATCTGCGATTTCATCAACAGCGTGCGGTACAACGGCGGCGACGGAGCTTGTTTGGGGAAATAATGCAGGTAGTCGTAGTGTTGAATAGAGCGGCGCAAATCGTTGATGCCTGCCAGTACCACGATCGCGTCGGGCTCGAGATGCACCAGCCGCTGCGCAATCAGCGCGATGTGATCATCGGTGGCAGTACCGGAAAGTCCTACGTTGTACACCTTGACGGTCCGCCCGATGGCGGCGTCGGCGAGCTCGCGCTGGGCCACGCGTGACATGTCGTCGTCGTCGTCCAGGTAAAAGCACTCCGCCGTGCTGCCGCCGACCACGAACACGCGATATTCTCCGGCCGGCTTTGGACTCACGAGCGCGTCGCCGCGAAATCCGTAGGTGTTGGTGGTGAAGAAATGCCGGCCATCGATACCGTACAGGCCGGGTTCCACCTCGGTGACAGCGGCGTAGCCGCGTGGGTATTCGAAGCGAATGTACGGGTTGAGTGCGCTCACGTGCTCCGCCGCGGAGCGCGTGGGCTCCGCCACGGGCGCCGCGATGCGTAAAAGGATCTCCGCGAGCAGGAGTACCAAGGCCGTCATCGCGGCGGCGAGGAGCCAGTTCGATCGATTGGAGCGGGTCATGGATTGGGCGACATTGTAGCGGGTGATGCGATTGACGCGCAAACGTTGGCTCCGTATGCTGCTACTGCACCGAATCGGAAGGAGGACGCATGCGCGTATCGATCGAGTATTGCATCCCTTGAGACTATTCCCCCCAGGCCTTCAGTTTGAAGGCCGCGCTGGAGAAAGCATTTCCCGACATCGCCGTGGAGATGATCAAAGGAAAGGGTGGTGCGTTCGAGGTTCGCAGCGGCGACACGCTGGTATTCTCGAAGAAGAAGGCGGGGCGGTTTCCCACCAATGAAGAGGTCATCACGCTTCTAAAGCGCTAATCGGCGTCGAGCAGCCGGCGCAGTGTACGCGCGAGCTCGGACGCGACGAACGGCTTGGCCGCGACCGCGTCGACCGGTGTGCCCGGCGGCATCGCGGCGAGCGGATCGCCATAGCCGGTGGTGAGAATGACCGGGGTCGCGGGACGCACGGCCTTGACTCGTCGTGCCAGCTCGACGCCCGTCAAGCGGGGCATGGTTTGGTCGGTGATGACGGCTTGGTAGTGAGCGGGGTGCGCATGGAACTCCGCCGCGGCATCCTCTCCCGAGGTGAACGTGGTCACGTGGTAGCCGCGTGAGATCAATATCCGCTCCAGCAAACGCGCCACTTCCGCTTCGTCGTCGACTACCAGCACGTTCTCGCCGCGGCCCCGCACGTCGGTTGCGCGCTCGTCGACGGTGGCTTCGTCGTGCACCTGGGCGCTGGGCAAGTAGACGCGGAAGGTCGAGCCTTTTCCCACCGCGCTCTCGACCGTGATCGCACCGCCGTGGCTATGCACGATTCCGTGCACCACCGAAAGCCCCAGCCCGGTTCCCTCACCCGACTTCTTGGTGGTGAAAAACGGCTCGAACACGCGTGCCATGGTGGAGTCATCCATGCCCACGCCTTGGTCGCGCACGGTGAGCACCACGTACGGGCCGGGTTGGAGGCCCGGTGTGCGCGCGGCCGCGGCTTCGTCGATCGGCTCGGGCGAGAGCTCGACGCGCAGTACCCCACCGGACTCGCGCATCGCGTGCGCCGCGTTGGTGCACAGGTTCATGATGATTTGGTGCATCTGCGCCGCGTCGGCCACCACTTCGTCCCCGCGCGTTTCGACGCGCTGCGAGATCTCGATGGTCGAGGGCAGCGTGGAGCGAATCAGACGCAGCGCTTCGTGCACGACGAGGTGTAGCTGAACCGGACGCCGCTCGCCGCTTCCGCCGCGCGCAAAAATCAAGATTTGCCGCACTAACTCCTTCGCGCGCAACGCCGCGTTCATCACTTGCTCGAGGTCGGCACGAGCACGATGCCCCGCGTCGAGCTGGTCGAGCGCGATCTCGGTGTAGCCGATGATCGGCGAGAGGATGTTGTTGAAGTCGTGCGCAATGCCGCCCGCCAGCGTACCGATGGTTTCGATCTTCTGTGCCTGCAGCAGCTGGACCCCGAGCTCGTTGGCGGATTCTTCCGCACGCACGCGCTTGGTCACGTCCCACGCCACCCCGGAAACGCCGGCGACGAAGCCGTGCTCGTCCTTGATCGGGGTGTAGATGGTTTCGAACGCGAGCTCGCCCACGCGCACCACTTCGGAGAACGCTTCCCCGGCCAGGCAGCGGCGGATGTTGTCGATCACGCGCGGGACACGCTGGTAAATCTCGTACGCCGACTGGCCCACCACTTCGCCCGGCTTGAGACCGAGTGTTTCCAAGCCGCGACCTTCGGACAGCGTAAAGGTGCCGTCGCGATCGACCGCGAAAAGGACGATGGGGGCGTGCTCGACCAGCGCGCGCAGGCGTTGCTCGGTGTCGCGGAGGTCGGTCTGAGCGCTGCGGTAGAGCTCGAGCTCGTTGCGCAAGCGTTCCATCTCACGGCGAAGCGACTCGCGTTCGCGCGCTACTTGCGGATCGACACGTGGGGAGCGCGGCATGCTCTAACTATAGAGCAAATCCACTGGCAAAACGAAGCCGGTTCCCGGGTGCACGACGTGAACGTCTACGTCGGGGGCGAGATCGCTGGCGTGTTCGACGAAGTCGTAGGGCGGATCGATGAGAAAGCGCGGGTTCAGCCACCCCAGGCCGAGCGGGGCGAACGTCCCCCAGTGGATGGGAATCGCCTTGCGCGGGCGCAGCATACGCAGCGACTCGGCAGCACGGCGTGGCGTCATGTGTCCCTCGCCCAGCGTCGGGCCCCAGCCCCACACCGGCAGGAGTGCCACGTCGAGCGACGCGTGGATGGCGTCCATCTCGGGAAACAGATCGGTATCGCCGGCGAAGTACACGGCGTGCTCGCCGTGCATCACGTAACCGAGCGTGTCCGCTACCGGGCCGAAGGGAAAGCGCGCACCATCGTGGGTCGCACGCGTCGCTTCGATCTCAACCGACCCGACGCGCGTGCGCTCGCCCGCGCGCAGCAGCTCGACATTGCGAAAGCCGTGACGGGCGAACAGGGCGTCGTTGCCCGCAGGCGCGATCACGCGCGCGTCGCGTCCCAAGCGGCGCAGCGATGGCAAATCGAGGTGGTCGAGGTGCGCGTGCGAGATCAAGACCGCGTCGATGCGGCTGCACCATTCCGGGTTCACCCCTCGCACTTGCCGCCGGATGTAGCCGACACGATCGCGCAGCACGGGGTCGGTGAGGAGGCGCACGCCGTCCATTTCGACCAGGCAGGTCGCGTGTCCGACGTAGGTGATATGAAGCGCGTTGCGCATGATCACGGTGATTCAGCAAGGACCCGGCCAAGACGCACGGGCGGTTTGGGGATGGTGGTGCACGGATGGGTGATTCCTGGGCAATATAGCACCCGACGCGCGATCGGCAAGCCGCAGCTCCTGCCGTGGCGACGAATGTCCTTTTAATGAAGGGCGCGGCGGCATAAACTGAGGCTCCGCACGGGCGACCGGTAGTCTGGGAGGAACCATGAAACGCCGCCGCATACTCGTCGTCGACGACGAGCCACAGATTCGCAGCATGCTGCGCGAATCGCTCACGCGCGCCGGATTCGACGTGAGCGAAGCGTCCGATGGTAAGGAAGCCATCGAGACGCTTCGCAAGAACTCGTTCGACGTGGTGGTAGCGGACATCCTCATGCCCGAGAAAGACGGGCTCGAGGTGATCATGTACCTGCAGCGCGAGAGCCCGCTCACCAAGTGCGTCGCCATGAGCTCGCCGAGCAACCGCGTCTTTTTGCAGAGTGCGCAGCTTCTCGGAGCCACCCGCGTGGTCGAGAAACCGTTCACACCCGCTGATATCGAGGCCGCGGTTCGAGACGCGCTCGGCTGACGTCGCTCCGCGCTACTTCGCGTTAGTATCGTCCTGGAAAATGCCGAAGCAGTTGCCTTCGGTGTCGAGGAAGTAAGCGCAGTATCCGACACCGGGGATCGCCATCTTCTCGACGACTTGCGTCCCGCCCGCTTTTCTCACCTGCTCGATCGACTTGTCGATGGATGCCACACCCGCGATCACCATCGGCCCTTGCCCCGGCGCCTGGCGCTGGAGCGTCCGCCGTCGATACCGGGCGTGCCGGTGACACCGGTCTTCACCAGCCAGTACTGCATCGGACCGCCGAAGGAGGTGAACTCCCAACCGAGCGCCTGCGAGTAAAATTTCTGTGCGCGCTCCGGGTTGTCGGCCGGAACTTCGAAGTGAACGATTCGCGACATGATTTCTCCTTCGTATGGTTGTAACGACCACTACGCCCGGGCAGTGCCTCTCACTACGAGACCCAGCACGATCTTGTTCTCTAGCACGTCATGGGCGGTCGAGGAAAAAAATCAGAACCCGCATGAGGACGTATGCGGTGACAAGGCAGATGCGCCGCGAAGATCGGAGCGGGTACGCTTCATGCCTTGCTTCATTATAGCAGCGCGCCCGGAGTCGGGCGGTTGCGCAGGGTTCCTCGAACGAACCCCAAAAACGGTCAAATTCCGGCCAGAATGGGCGGGCGCGCCCAAGTGCCGGGTGTTATAATTCCGGGGCTTCGTACTGAATTTCCATCAACCCGTCGGCCCCTAGAACCCAGGAGTCCCCATGCGAACCTCTGGCTACCACTCCGCTTTCCGTTTGGCGATTGCCGCGCTCTTGTTCACCAGCCTGGCGGGCGATACCACG